>JBCBKZ010000076.1:0-12770 GCA_038520955.1 Bacteroidota bacterium
AGGATACTCATATCTGATATTCTCTACCCGAGACATAAGATCAACTGGTGAAATTCCTTCAGCAAAATCGGTTATATCCTTTGCTAAGGAACCAGACCATGAAATCAATGAAAGGAGTATACATAGTCCTAAATGTCTAGTGCGAGTAGTAGGCATAACTAAGTATAATAGTGATTGAATCGTCCTAAACCTATAATAGTCAATAATTAATTTACGCTTTGTTCATGGTCCATACAATGCGAAAATTGCATATGTCTAGTTTTTGTTTAGTTATTTTTTAGCAAAAGACACTTGACATTCGAGCAGTTCAATCCGATTCTCATTCATAGTTTATTTTGGCTTATCCCATCCCGCCTTCTTCAGTTTATCCATAAATCCATCTGTTCTTTGGCCTTCATCTTCAAGCCCATTCTTCCTGGTTGTTCACTTTTTTTCTAGCTATTCCTATGACCTCCTTTAAGCTTTACTTCTTATCTTATTATGACTTTATTTTCAACCCAATACCCATGTCATGATTCGCTGGAATCTCATTCGGACCTGGTTTCCCATTCTTACCTTAGGGGTTAACATGTTATGGATTACTTCCTGTGGACCAGACCTCCCCCCTGAAGTAGAAGTAGCCTATCGTGAGTTACCTGATCAAATTGATTTCAATCTACAAGTAAAGCCGATTTTATCTGACAAATGCTTTGCCTGTCACGGCCCAGATCAAGATAAGAGAGCCGCTGGCCTCAGACTGGATGTTGCAGAGGCTGCTTTCCACGAATTACCTGAGTCTATTGGCAAAATGGCTATTGTCCCCCACAAACCGGGACAGTCCGAGGCCGCCAAAAGAATCTTGACCGACAACCCGGAGATTCAGATGCCTCCTCCTGAGTTTAACGTCTCCTTAACTGATCACGAAAAGGCGGTTCTAATCAAATGGATTCGACAGGGAGCCGAGTATAAACCTCACTGGGCATTCATTCCTCCCGAAGAGCCAAAACTTCCTAAAGCCTCTCAACCTGATAGAGTGGAGAATCCAATAGACCATTTTATCCAGGAAGAATTAACTCATCATGAGTTGAAGATGTCTCCCCAGGCAGAAAAAGCGCTTCTCTTAAGGAGATTAAGCCTTGACTTAACCGGGCTTCCTCCTACCTCAGATGATATACAAGCATTCACTGAGGACACATCTGGGCATGCTTATGAGAAGCAGGTGGACAGGTTGCTAGCTTCCCCTCACTACGGAGAAAAAATGGCAACAGATTGGATGGACTTAGCCAGGTATGCAGATACCTATGGATATCAGGTTGACAGATATAGAGATATGAGTCCCTGGCGAGATTGGGTTATTGAAAAGTTTAACAAGAATATGCCATATGACGAGTTTCTAACCTGGCAATTAGCGGGTGATCTTTTGCCTAATGCCAGCAAAGAACAGATCCTCGCCACAGGGTTTAATCGTCTACATCCGCAGAACATGGAAGGTGGAATTGTAGATGAAGAGTTTCGGGTAGAGTATGTATCTGACAGGGTCGCAGTGTTGGGAGAGGGATTGATGGGGTTAACGCTAGCCTGTGCCAGATGCCACGACCATAAATATGATCCTATTTCCCAAAAAGAGTATTACGAACTTTTCAGTTTCTTCAATAGCATTAATGAGACAGGGCAAATATCCTGGGATAATACCACCCCTTCCCCTACTCTGTTACTTCCCTCTCGCAGACAACAGACTGTAATCGAGCGTTTATCCAATCAAATCAAATATGCTGAAGATAAACTAGTGTCTATTTCTCATGAAGAAACTGAAGCCATCCAAAACTGGATCCGGCAGAAGTCCTTCCAGAAGATATCCTCCTTTCGGCCTAAACAGAATCTCATAGCCTCATTTAGCCTAGAAAGTCCCTCCCTCAGAAATGGTCAAAATGTTAAGCAAAAAGCTAAGATGGATAGGGAATTCTCAGAAAAGGAAATACCCCATTTAGTCAAAGGGTACCGAGGTAAGGGGCTCCAGCTAGATGGAGACGCATGGCTGGATCTGGAAGGAATTGGCGTCTTTAAGCGGAATTATTCTTTTAGCATAGGACTTTGGGTAAACATTCCCGAGGAGACAACTGATGGTGTCATTTTTCACAAGAATAAGGGTAGCAGATTACACGCATACAGAGGATTTCATCTTTTTCTTAAGGAAAATAGATTAGAATGGATGATGGCCCATGTCTACCCTGACAATGCCCTCATTGAAACTACTGTAGCAGAAATCCCTAAAGGTAAGTGGGTCCACCTGATGGTAACTTATGATGGTTCCAGTAGCACAGAGGGAAGCAAGATATTTATCAACGGACAAGAGGCCAAGACAGAAGTAACCATAGATAACCTATATAAAGATATCGTATTCCATAAGCTTAGGGACATCATTTACAATGGAGCTGTGGAACCTAATCTTCAAATCGGCGCCAGGTGGAGAGGAAAAGGCTTGAAGGATGCATTAGTAGATGAAATCCTGGTCTACGACCGTGAGTTGTCTCCTCTAGAAGTACTTACCATTGCAAACCCAGAACGATGGGGAGAATTGATCTCTACCCAATCCCCTACTCTTTCCCCTGATCAGGAGCACTTACTAACAGCACATTACCTAAATACCATCTCTCCTGCCTACCAAGCAGGGAAAAAGCACCTCCATGACTTACGTACAGCTCTGGTGGATAGCATGGAATATGTAAAGGAGATTATGGTACTCAAGGAAATGGATAGCCCCAGAAAATCCTTTGTGCTTAATAGGGGAGTCTATGATGATTATGGAGAACCAGTTTCTCCCAATACTCCCGCAAGCGTCATGAAAATGCCTGATACGCTGCCTAAAAACAGATTAGGACTCGCAACATGGCTCATACATCCAGAAAACCCCTTGACAGCCAGGGTAGCGGTTAATAGATACTGGCAAAATTACTTTGGAAAGGGACTGGTTAATACAACGGAAGATTTCGGAAATCAGGGAGAATTGCCTTCTCATCCCAAGTTGCTGGACTGGCTGGCGATACGATTTATGGAATCTGGTTGGGATGTGAAAGCCTTACAAAAACTTATCGTGATGTCAGCCACCTATAGGCAAAGTTCTTTTACCTCAAAGGAGGTTAAAGAGAAAGATCCCGACAATAGACTGTTGGCGAGAGGACCTAGTGCCCGACTCAGTAGCGAGATGATGCGAGACAATGCTTTGGCGGCAAGTGGGCTGTTACACCCAGAACTAGGAGGAGAAAGTGTTAGGCCTTACCAGCCTGAGGGGCTTTGGGCTTTGAACTTTGATCCATATGAGCAGGACCATGGTACAAACTTATACAGGAGGAGTATGTATACGATTTGGCGCAGAACAGTCCCCAATCCTACGCTGGCTACCTTCGATCAACCTGAAAGAAGCATCTGTTCCGTACGAAGACAAAAGACCAACACCCCTCTTCAAGCTTTAGTTCTCCTCAATGACCCCACCTTTCTGGAAGTAGCCAAGGTGATGGGAGCCCAAATGGCAACTGAAACTGACAAGGAGAAAGGCATCCTTTCTGCCTTCCAAAAGCTTACCGGCAGGCCTCCTGTACAAGAAGAACTCAGCTTACTAAAAGAGCTTCAGAGAACCGAATACCAAAACTTTCTTCAGCATAGAGAAAAGATGAAAGGCTGGCTATCCGTAGGAGAATATCCTATTGATCCATCTCTTGAACAGGAACTAGTGGCTTCCTATGCTGTGGTAGCTAGTGCTATCATGAACGCTGACGCCAGTATTACCAAAAGATAACCCTTCTTCATTTGCCATCATGAACCAAGACTTTCACAAACTAGCATCTCACATTAACAGGCGGCAGTTCCTGACTAAAACCTCTTTGGGACTTGGCGCATTAGCCTTAGGCAATCTACTGAACGCACAACCATCAGGAGCTCCTCAACACATAGGAAGCTTGAGTGAAGGAGGCCTACCGGGACTTCCCCATTTTACCCCAAAAGTGAAAAGAGTCGTATATCTTTTTCAAAGTGGAGGACCTTCACAGTTCGAAACATTTGATTATAAACCTGGACTACAAAAACTCTTTGGGACTGATTTACCCTCATCTGTCAGAAAGGGGCAAAGGCTCACCGGTATGAGTGCCTCACAGTCTTCCCTTCCCATTGCCCCTTCTATCTATGAATTTCAGCAATATGGAAAAAGTGGTGCTTGGGTAAGTGAATTGATGCCCTATACAGCAGGAGTGGTAGATGATATCTGTATCATCAAATCGATGTTTACAGAACAGATTAACCATGATCCCGCTATTACCTTTTTCCAAACTGGTCATCAACTAGCCGGCAGGCCTTCCATAGGCGCATGGGTAAGCTATGGACTAGGTTCTGATAATGATAACCTCCCCACATTTATCACACTGGTCTCTAAGCATGGTGGGGGCCAGCCTCTTTATGCAAGGCTTTGGGGAAATGGATTCCTTCCTACGGAACACCAAGGCGTTCAATTCCGATCAGGGAAAGACCCTGTCCTATTCTTAAATAATCCAGAGAATTATGATGGGGAAGACAGAGCCAGAATGCTATCCTACTTGAAAAGGATGAACAAAATCCAATATGACAGTTACGGGGATCCTGAAATTACTGCCAGAATAGCTCAATATGAAATGGCGTTTCGAATGCAAACCTCTGTCCCCGAAGTAACTGACTTATCAGATGAACCAGCATACATCTTTGATATGTATGGCGAAGCCAGCAGAGATCCCGGCTCATATGCAGCAAACTGCCTGTTGGCTAGAAGGCTCTTAGAAAAAGGGGTGAAGTTTGTCCAGCTATACCAGAGAGGCTGGGATCAACACATAGGCTTGCCCGGCGGAATCAGGAATCAGTGCAAAATGACGGATCAACCTACGGCCGCTTTACTCAAAGATCTCAAGCAAAGAGGGATGTTAGAAGATACCCTCGTCATTTGGGGGGGAGAATTTGGAAGAACCGTATACTCTCAAGGGAAACTTACGCCTACCAATTATGGGAGAGACCACCATCCCAGGTGTTTCGCCATGTGGATGGCTGGAGCTGGCGTAAAGGCTGGTATTACCTATGGAGAAACGGATGAATTCAGCTATAACATCACACAAAATCCCGTTCATGTGCATGATTTTCATGCAACACTCCTCCATCTTATGGGGGTAGATCATGAAAAACTCACCTTTAAACATCAGGGCAGGAGATATCGCCTGACAGATGTTCACGGTCATGTAGTTAAGGATATTTTAACCTGAAAAATTTTCAATACCATCCACTATTCTCATAGAGATACGATAATTAGGCTTTTGTATGCACCATGAGTTATTGAAAAATCACTTCCTCAGAAATGTTGACCTGACACCAGGCGAATTGGAAACCATTACCCAATCCTTCAGGGTGGAAAAAGTAGCTAGAGGAGAGTACCTATTAAGAAAGGGAGAAATTTGTAGCATGGAAGGCTATGTGGTTGAAGGCTGTTTCAAAGTCTATGTCATTGATGAAAAAGGGGATGAGAAAATACTCTACTTTGCAGCAAGTGATTGGTGGGTAATGGAAATCGACAGCTTCGCTAATCAGACTCCCTCCGATCTCTACATTCAGGCGATAACAGACAGTACCCTACTGCTCATATCCAGAAATGATAAGGAGCAACTCTACCAGAAGAATCCCAAGGTAGAACGCTTGTTTAGAATCATGTCTCAAAAAGCAGTTGCGGCATGGCAAAGACGCCTGGTACACAATCACACCATGAGTGCTGAAGCACGCTACCACCACTTTGTATCAACTTATCCGGAGATCGCAGGCATGGTGACTAATAAACTCATAGCTAGTTATCTGGGAATAACCCAGGAATTTCTAAGTGTCATTCGCAAGAGACGCACTTAAGGAAATCCTAAAACTGTGTGCAGGGAGAATTTAATATAGTTTAAGAGTTTTGCCTTTCTCAACGATTAGTTTTGGGCAAGACGTTTATCTAAGTCTTGCATACAAAAAAGCTTATGAACCAGATCAAAACTCATCTCCTATTTTTGCTGTCTTTGATATGCTTTTTTCAGTCCGAGGCCCAAAACAGCTCTCAGCTTCAATTAGCAGGGGATCTTACTACAGATCAGGCTAGAAGCATCCTACAAACAGCTAAAGAGCTGGCTCAGTCTCAGCGAGTACTTGTGAACATAGCCATCGTAGATGCAGGGGCTAATCTAAAAGCATTTTTACGTATGGATGGATCTTATCTGGGGAGCATAGATGTAGCCATAAAAAAGGCCAAGACCGCCAGGTTATTCAACAGTCCCACGGGAGAGCTAGGAAAAATCACTCAACCTGGAGGAGCCATTTACCAAATTGAGCTTTCCAACGATGGGCTCATTACGTTCCCTGGAGGAGTTCCAATTAAGGACAAGGAGGGAGTTATTATCGGAGCCATAGGGATCAGTGGAGGCACCATAGAACAAGGTCATCTTATTGCTAGCGAAGCAGCTGAGTCAATTCTATAAACAACTGTATCATGACAAAGCTATTCTCTTACATACTCCTAAGCAGCTCACTTTTCTTAACGCTAGGGGTTTACGGACAAGCAGAATTCAAGATTGTCCCCATCAGTACAGTCGAAACCTCCTATAATACTGTAACATGCACGGTACATCAGATTGACAGTCGAAACTATCTGTACACTGCCGGGGATGGAAATAAGATTGACCACTTCAAGATTGAGGATGATGGGAGTATGCAGTTTCTAACGAATTATGTGGTTTCAGGAGGAAAAAATACCGTGAGGGGCCTCATCACAGAAAAAATTGGTAGCAATGATTTCCTTTTCGCTGGTTTGAAAGGGGGGAATGCCGTAGAAGTTTATAGAATTAATCCTGACGGAACCCTCAAGAGCGTATTTATCCTGCCAGACACGGATACAACTTACCTGGGAATAGTAATTACGCTACAGGTCATTCACATGAATACAGCTTCCTATCTGTTTGTAGGAGGATTAGAAGAAACACCCGGTCTCAGTTCCTTCAGAATCAGTGAAGAAGGGAAGTTAACACATGTGCAATCGATGGCTGATTCTGAGGAATTATTTACAGATGGGATCATAGGGATGTCTACTCACCTGATTGATGGAAAGACCTTTCTTTTTACAGGTGGATTCCAGGATAATGGGCTAAGCAGTTTCAGGGTTTATGAAGATGGTCATTTTGAGAACGTCTGCAACATCAGTGATGACCGCACTCTCTTCCTTAATGGTACCTACCCTGTTATTTCTGCCAGCCGTTCAGACTGGGAGTATGTTATCGTTGGCCATAGGCATCATATTTACTATAAGCCCACGCCTTGGGTAAAGGATAGACAAACTTATTACTACCACGGGGATGCCGTCAGTGTCTTTAGAGTGGATGAGGAGGGAAAACTTATGCCCCGCTCCATCTTCCAGGGTACTAGTGAAAACATGATACAAGGACAAACTCGTCTGCACAAGTTACCCTTGGACAAAGATCACGATTTGATCGCAGTAGCAACGAGAGATGACCAAAGCATACAGCTATGTGTGCTAAATAATACCGGCCGGCTGATAGATGCAGGAAAACTTAACACTGGTTTCCCTATCTACTATGGTCTCAGTGGCCAGAAAGTTGGAGACCACCTATTTCTCTTTGCAGGATCTGTGAATGGAAAAGAGCTGGTCTCTTACCGACTTGATCCTACCTAACAGGAGAATATTTTATTAACCATTTAACACCGAATCCATGAAATTTATGAATGTTTGGGTGAAAGTCCTGCTAAGCATGGCCTTCATAGGGAGCCTTTTGTCCTTTACAAATGGACCCAAGAGTAAAAAACAGCTGCTTAGACACGTAGTCTGTTTTCAGTTTAAGGAAGAAGTATCCCAGGAAAGACGAAGCCAGGCCATAGAGAATTTTTTAGACTTGAAAAACCAAATCCCCGAAATCAAAAAGTTTGAAGGGGGTGAGGACATTAGTGTGGAAGGACTGAATCAAGGGTTTACACATTGCTATGTTTTGACCTTCGAAAGTGAAGCGGATAGGGACATATATATTCCTCATCCAGCCCATATCCAGCTAGCTGAGAAAAATAAACCTCTCATGAGTGACCTGATTGTAATAGACTTTTGGGGAGAAGAATGACACCATCCGAGGCTGGTTTCATAATCATGAACCCTTAAGACAAGGTATACATCACAGGCTTCAGCCTAATCCGAGACACCTATATCGTAGTCGATATATAAGAAAAGGCCCCAATACATGTATTGGGGCCTACCCTACTACTAATGTTAGGCTTCTGCTAACGAGGTCTAAGGTTCACCTCAGAAAGGCAAATATTATCTAAGTAAAACTTGACGGTCTCTGGGTTTGACCCATTAAAGCCGCGAATCATAAAGTTCTTATCTCCTGACTCTGAGAAGCTAATAAAGGCTGAGCTATACACCCATTCTCCTACAGGGAAGGTCAGATCAAAAAGTGGATTACTACCTATCCCCCAATTAGTATCTGGTCCCCAGTAGAATCTTAAATCTGGTTCTGGCTCACCTGGGTTATTGTTTCCTAAAGTTTCTACATATACCCACATCCCTAATTCATAGTCCTTCCCATTTTCAGCAGGGAAGGTGACGTTTTCTCCATTTCCATCCCTTAACCCAACGATCATTCCTCCATTAGGTCCCAACTCAATGTAGGCACTATTTCCTCCATCAAAGGATAGTTCAGATGTTAATTCTAAACTGTATTTATCCCAGGGATCTCCCCATCCCAGGTAGGCCCAGTTTTCAGTAGTAGAATTTTCAAAACTATAATCATAATCAGAGGAAATTAATAGGTTGGTTTTGGGGAAGGTTAATACCTCATCTACAAATCCAACTGCTTCTACTCCATCCAGGGAGAATAGATTACCTGCTGTAAATGAAACAGTAACTTCATCATCATTGTAGATGGTTTCATTTGCCAAAGAAATCAACACCTTGTTTCTTTCCTGAGGATCTACCTTAACAGAGGCCAAGACAGGTATTAAGACTTCCGTACCTGTATTTATGGCTACCCCAAAATCCGTATCAACCAAGGTGGAAGCATTTACCTCTCTACTGAAAACTACCGCTATATCTCCCTCTTTTTCTTCTATCCCTTCCAGGTTGAGGGGTTTATCAGAAGGTATTACTTCCACTACCTTATTGATAGATACTTCATTTGTACCAAAAGGCCTTGTTCTTGAGGCTACCAGACTGACATCAAACTCTCCCAAGAAGTTGTACTTAACGTCTATCTCCAGCTGATCTGTTTCTACCGTTTCTGGCGTTCCCCCTTCAAATGTCCAGGTATAGGTTTCAGGCTCTCCTGTACCCGTGTATACAAACCTAATGGTTTCACTAGCAGATAATCTATTCATAGAGGCATCCTCCAGATTCAGTTCTTCTCCCACAGATCCATCTTCATTCATGTAGAAAGCTTGGATGGAAGCTTTAATTGAATCCAATACGGTTATCACTATGGTGGTATCTAACTCTCTTCCTGTTTGGCTAGTACCTACAAAAGCATCATTTCTAAAAGTCTGTTTCAGGTTTACCTGATGTTCTCCTGTTTGTAAAAAAATGGTATGAACATTTTCTTCTGTGGAAGTTAGGTCATTGTCTGAATCTAATATGTCCACTACTCCCTCAGGAAAGGTCCACATCCTGGACTCTACTCCAGCAGATATGTCTCCGAATGATATTTTCCCATTAACTTCTATGGTATTCTCAAAGTCCATCTCAGAGGTAAAAATCACTTGATGACTAGGCTCCTCCAAGGTCAGTTCCTCCTTCTCGCAGGCACTGAGTCCTATTATTGCGATAAGGCAGAATTTGAATATATATGATTTAATAAATTTCATAATAGTGTCCTTCAGGTTATTCACTTAGCTTGGTATTTGATTGCAATTCCTGGGTAGGAATAGGTAAATAGTTGTGCTGACTAGGTGTGTAATTCTGAGCACTTAGGAAGAAGTCTGGGCGAATCCTTTCTACGATAAAAATGGGTTCCAGACCTCCATCATTAATCTGTAGTTCTTCTATGTTATCCTGACGCCAGACTTCGTCTCGTCGGAGCTCATCAAACACCTCTGTAACCAGTCCCCATCTGACAAGATCTTTCCACCTGTGTCCCTCAAAGCTCAACTCTAAAGGTCTTTCCACGCGTTGGATATGGGTCATGAGAGAGGATACTGACATCTCTACCATAGGTTGAAGTCCATGTACTTGTTCACTGATATGAAGCTGAGGAAACCTCCCTCCATTCTCATTCATATAGCTGCTAAGCGTAACAACGCCAGACCTACTTCTTATGCGGTCTATGTAGTTTACAGCTGTGTTCACATCTCCACTTGCCATTAAGACAGCCTCAGCATACATCAAGTACACATCAGCCAGTCTTATGTGTCTAAAATTGATCCCAGATCTACTATTTGTATCTTCAGCATCTTTGTGGTACCAGTTAGTGTACTTTTTCACATATGCACTCTGACCAAAAGCCCATCCTCCTCTGGTTCCTATAGGTAGATTATAGTACAGCCCTTCCCCATTAATGGGAACTATGCTGGCAGACATCCTTTTAGATTGAAGATTGCCATCATTAATAGGATTGTTGGGATCTACTTCATCATTTACATATAGCTCATGCAGGTAGTAAGAAGGTAAGAGGGTATTGAACGCACCAAAATTCAGTTGACCCAGAGCTGTAGCTATGGTGGTAGCTTCTGCACCTGATTCAAAAGGACTGTCATCTACTGCACTTCCATTGGTTCCGGGATTTAGTTCCTCAGAATAACTCACTTCGAAAATGGATTCAGAATTGAATTCATTTATATGGGTAAAGTTGTCCATGATGTCAGGAACTAGTGAGTAGACATCTGAATCTATCACCTCTTTGAAGAGCTCGGCTGCACGGGGCCAGGATTGGTTAAACAAATACACTTTGCCTAGCAGAGAAGTAGCAGCCCCCCATGTAATCCTGCCCAGATCATTGCCTTCCCATACCATAGGAAGATTTTCACGCGCAAACTCCAAATCAGGAATGATGACGGTATTAGTCACTTCTTCTAAGGAAGAGAAAGGCTTCTCTAAGTCTTCATCCGTTTCCGCTACCTTTGTGTGGATAACCGCACCACCATACGTATTGGCAGCTTGAAAGTAGAAGAAGGCACGGAGAAATCTGGCTTGAGCCTCAATCTGGCTTTTTGTGTATTGAATAAAAAGGTCTTCCTCAACATCCTGGATGTATTGAATCACCTGATTTGCCCGAAAAATGCCAACATATAACTCGTTCCACTTATCCGTAACATAGTAGGTACCATCATTATAGGTAAGGTTTCTAAAAGCTGTGGGTCTATACCAGGATTCTGTACCTGCTATATCTCCCATGGCCATTTCATAAATTAGCTCGCCACCGCTCACACTTTGAAATTGTAGGGCACCATAAACAGTGGTAAGGCCACTATTGAACTGCTTTTCTGACTGCCAAAAAGTATCAGTAGTAATGGCATTAGGATTAGTCAGTTCAAGAAAATTATCCTCGTTACAGCTTGTTAAGCCTATAGCTGTAAGCAAAAACAAGCAACTGATGTATTTTAAATTTTTCATTTTTGTCTACTTAAAAACCGAGTTGAAGACCTAAGGTAAATTGCCTGGCTACCGGATAGTTGCCTCTGTCTACGCCTCGGAGGAAGATTCCATCTCCTCCTACTTCAGGATCATATCCTTCATAATTGGTGAAAGTGAAAGGGTTCAAGGCGGAGAGATAAATTCTCAATCGGTCAATTCCGATATTCGAAATCCGGGGAATAGAATAGCCGATGTTTATGTTTCTAATTCTCAAGTAAGTTCCATCTTCCAGGAATAAGTCTGAACGCGCTCTGACGTTATTATGAAAGGCATTCTGACGATCAGAAGGTATATCAGAATTAGGATTCTGAGGGGTCCATTGGTGATACATATCACTGTGTCTGCCGGAAGAATAAGCATATAGCTTGGCGCCATTATAGATTTCAGCTCCATGAGAATAGTATCCTTGAATAAAGAAATCAATGTTCTTATACTCAAGGTTAAGTGCCAGCCCGGATTCAAATTCAGGCTGCCCCGAACCAGAATATACTCTATCCAGGTCATTGATCATTCCATCAGCATTCTGATCAATGTATTTGATATCTCCTAGCTGAGCAGAAGCATCAATAGACTTGTATGCATCCAGTTCCTCTTGCGTTTTGATGATCCCATCATTTTGAACCAGGAAAAATGCACCCGCCTCATAGCCTTCTGCTAAGAAGGTAGTATAGTCAGTGTTTTCTCCTCTGGAAACCACAGGTCTTCCATTAGCATACCCTATCTCCACCCCATTTAGGTCTGTAACCTCATTTACATTTTTCGTAAAAGTAGAGGTAATCCTGTATTTAAGGCCCCATCTGGTTTGATTTAGGTAACTAAGGGCTAACTCTACTCCCCTGTTAACCATGTTACCCGCATTTGTCACCTTCACATCATATACGCCTATGGCTCTTGTCTGATAAACCCCTGCGGAAGCTGGTAATCTTTCCTGGAGTAGCATATCCTCCTTAGCATTCTCATATACATCTGCTGTAAAGTTTAGGCGTCCCTCAAGCATACTGAGATCTATCCCCAGGTTTTTAGAAATAGTCGTTTCCCATTTGATGTTAGGGTCCACATAACTCCTCTGAATAGATCCAAAGCTTAAGGATTCATTGGGGCCAAAAGGATAATTTATCCCAGTTTCAATTACCGG
>JBCBKZ010000770.1:0-2992 GCA_038520955.1 Bacteroidota bacterium
AAGCCCCAATAAAGCCAGCAGAATCCCCACCCCTAACAAAGCCGTATCATTACTCCCCTGAAGGTCTTCCGATGACCAAAATTTAACAGGGAACCTTAATTCTTCATCATCAATGATCTTTACCCAGCAGATCATAGGTGCGGCAGAATGATGTAATTCTCCTTGAGACAGTAGAGAAAATGCAATTTGCCGACTGTTGATCCATGGCACATCTTGATCCAGTAATGCACCAGCTTGGAGAGATTTGACAAGACGATCTTCCTGAGTGAGGTAGAAACTTACATGATGGAGTAGGGGATTATTGATCACTAAATAGTGAGAATCTGTGTCTAGGTCTTTAGGAATCTCCACTCTTAGCCAAAGTGTCTGAGGTCTGGGGATGAATGAGGTAGTGCCTTTTTCAAGCCGGGCGAGAGGGAGTTCTTCTGTTCCGTTTAGGAGCTCTTGAATAGTTAAAGTATTATCAGAGTCCCAATAATATTGAACATTAGGGGGAGATACCTGAGCCATTAACAGCTGACCACTTATCAACGCAAATAGTTGAAAAGCGATCAGATAGTAGCATGTCAGTCTGGCTTGTTTATTCATCTGTACCTAATTGTACTCGTTTGCACGACCCTATGCTCATGTAGCTACAGGCCTATCCTTTAAAGTAGGTTCCTTATGTACATTGATCACTGAAGCAGAAAAACTTACTGGGTTTTTGACGTATTATTGTTAAATAAAATCAGCCGTAAGCCTTTAAGGTCGGATATGTCCATATCCTTCCCGGTAGATAAACAGTTTAAATGACTGGACCTTTTAAAGGGGGTTAAAATTTTCTCCCTTTCGTATAAGGTGCACCTGCTTTCTCAAGAGCAGCTTCAAAGCTTTCAACCTCAGCCATAAAGCTATCAAGGTCTTTACTGAATACTCCAAACTCACGTTTGGCGATATCCAGGTTATCCTTGAAGGTTTGTGTGGGCATTTGGCGAGTATCCCAGTGTCCATAAGCTACCTGGCCAGCTCTAGCACTTATGGAAGGCGTATCAGGTTCATTTAGTTCCCTTTTAGCTGGGTCTCCAGATAACCTTAGACGTAAGTCAGCCCACTTTTTCTTGAGCTCGCTCAGGCTGGCAAAATGTGTTTCTGCGGCACTTGCAGTTTGGATTAGGGCTTTATCGATGTGCTTGAAGCGCTCATTAACTTCATTTAGCTTTTGACCAGCAGAGGATATTTTTCTAATCATGTCACTGGTTTGCTGTTGGAAGGTTGCCACTGCCTGAAAGTCCGTCCCTGAAACGGTAGTAGGAACAGCTTTAACTGTAAAAGTCTGTGGATTACCCTGAGCCTCCAGTTTCCCATTGCTCTCAATGAACAGGCTTACTGAATATTCTCCAGGAGCCGCCAGTGGACCTTTACTCTCTCCCGCCCATGGAGGTACGAAAGAAGGTCTCCTTAGATTAATCGGATTAGGCGCAGCTCTTCTTAAGTCCCAGCTAGCTCTGTGAAGGCCTTTGCTGGTAGCTCCTTCTAACCAGCGGACAGGATTACCATCAGCATCCTTAACCAGTAGCATAGCCTTTGCCTTACTTTCCATAGCTTCTGCTCTTAGCGTTTCATAGCCAGGGAAGGGGACATTATCGAGTTCTTTTTCTGCTTTCAGTCGCTGGCTTTTAGCCGTTTGAGGGACTTCATGGAGATAATAGCTAAACATAGCTCCAAAAGGAGGATTATCAGCTACATAAGAATCTGATCCCAGCGTAGGCATGCCCTTAGCTTGCATAGGCTCATTAGGGATAAACCACCAGGCATCTCTCACTGCAAAAAGTTTACTCGATTCAGCAGAAACAGCTTCACTCAATTCTCTTAATGGAGAATAATCATCTAGTACATAAAACCCTCTACCGAAAGAAGCTCCCACCAGGTCATTATCTCTTGTATGAAGCTCAATGTCTCTGAATGGAATAGTAGGAACTCCAGCATCCAGTTTCACCCAGTTGGTTCCCATATTATAGCTGAAGTAGATACCGTACTCAGTTCCTATGAATAGTAGATTTTCATTTACTGGGTCTTGTTTGATGACCCATATGATGGTTCCATCAGGTAAGTCTCCTGCTATAGACTGCCAGCTATTCCCCTTGTTAGCACTCATGAAAAGAAGGGGTCTGTAATCCCCAAACTTATGGGCATCAGCAACCGCAAAAACAGTATTGCCATCATGGCTGGAAGCTTCAATGTCATTGATGAATGATCTTGCTGGAACCTTAGGCAGAGCACCACTTCTTCGCCAGTTTTCGCCTCCATCTTCGCTTACATGTATCAGGCCATCATCTGAGCCCGTATACAGCAAGCCTTCCACTTCTGGAGATTCTGCGATGGAAGTCAAAGTAGCATATTTGGACATAGCCCCATTATCATAAAGAGCATCTACGCTCCATACCTTATCGTCCATGGTTTCCAACTCATAGCGGTTGGTGTTAGTGGTTAAGTCTTCACTAATGGGGGTCCATGAGTTCCCCTGATTCTCACTCTTCCACAGTCTTTGGGAACCAAAATATAGTCGCTCATTATTATGCGGACTAATGAGAATAGGGCTATCCCAGTTCCATCTTTCTGGAGGATCATTTGGCGCAGGTTGGGGCTGAATATTAATGACCTCCTCACTCTTTCTATCTAATCTGTGGAGAAGGCCTCCCTGAATTTCAATGTATACGATGTCTGGATTCTCTGGGTCAAACTGAGAATCATATCCATCGGCTCCCAGAGGAACATACCAGTCCTGATTTCTCACGCCTTCAGTATTCATGGTTCTGGAAGGACCTATCAGGCTTCCCAAATCCTGCGCACCTCCCACTATATTGTAGAAGGGCTCTGCATTATCCAGTCCCAGCTTATAAAACTGTGAGATAGGCAAATTCGGGAAATGTCTATAGTGGGATCCTTCATCAAAGGTCTCATACAATCCTGCATCTGTTCCTACCAGCAGATGCTGTCCATTATGCGGATCTAT
>JBCBKZ010000771.1:0-2989 GCA_038520955.1 Bacteroidota bacterium
CGTTGCTGTATCTGTTGGGACATGAAGGGCTGTCCGGAGATATAGTTTTTGATCATAACACTCGACAATAAGAAGAGGATGAAGATACGGGAATTCATAAGGTTCTTGAAAAAGAATTTTGGTCCTCACTGAACATGCTGCAAGTTAATGAATATCTCCCTTACAGAACCATCAACATCTGCTACTTCTACTACTTGGCCCGCCAACTTAGTCCTACAGCTCCCCATCTTCCAGGCATTTCAGCTCCTAGTATGTCCTGGAACTCTTCGTCAAAGATGTTATTCACCTGTCCTACAAGAGACAAGTTATGTAACAGTCTTACAGATACTCGGGCATTAAAGGTGGCATAGGAAGGCCTAAGCTCACTATTAATAGCAGGGGCAGTTTCCCCATCCCTCTCTTTCCAAAGTGCACTCAAGGCTACTGTATAATTTTTATGATTGAGAGAGAGGTACCCATTGATCAGGTTCTTTGCGTGGTTAGCCAGGTATTTGGATACTTCGCCGTCCTGTGTGTTCGTGTCCAGGTGTAAGTAGCTAAGGGTAGCATTTAGCCTGTGTCTGTTGAATCTCTTGGCATAGTTAGCTATAATTTCTACCCCGGAAGTCTGTAAGTCAGATAGGTTTTGCGCAAAAAAGTATTCGCCATCAGGTTCTAGGGGTCTTACAGATTCTATTCTCTCAGCTGGCGCAATAACATAGTCAATCATATTAGTCCCTCTTCTGGTGAAGACCGTAGTGCTAAAGGTCCATTCTGGGCTAGGGGAGTAGTCCATTCCTATTTCTGTACTCCAAACTGATTCTGCCTGAAGATCAGGATTACCCAGGTTTCTTCCTGAGGAAAGTACAGAAGTAAGGTTGGTCCCAATGAACCTTTCGGTAAAGTCACCTGCTCTGATTCCTCTTCCAGCAGCTATCCTGAATATCCACGGGCCTAAGGTATGGCTGGCACTTAACTGGGGTAGCACCTCTACGCCATAATTCTCATCATAGTCTACACGGAAGTTTCCGCTCAGGAAGAGGTTGTCCTTGGGCTGCCAGTGTACGCCACTAAATACGCCTGCATGCCAGTCATTATGTTGGCCTCTGTCATTACTGTCAATGGTTCTGTTGTCTAGCTGAGCACCCAGGTTCCATTTGAGATCCTTATTGGTTAAGAATCTCCTGATATACTGAGAATTGAAAAACTCAGTGGTATGCATATTGACCGTGAAGGCCGGATTGAAGGTGAAGATATCCTCCGTATTTCTGTAGGAGACCCCAATTTCTTCATTCCCGTTCTTAGTCGTGTTTTTAGCTACTGCCTGTGTCCAGAATGAGGTTACTCTTTCAGTGGATTCATCGAATGTACTCCTACTATAAAAGTACTGCGCACCAAAGTCTCTCTTATCAAAACCTGCTCGGGCAATGAAAGACCAGTTGTCTACATTATGGTAGGAGTAGGCAGCATGATAGGTCTGATTATCAAAAAAGGCTCTTCTTCCAGAGGAAAGCTCGTGTCCATCAGATGTATTGATAAAGGTACCTGCACTGAATTTATGTTTACTGCCATCATAGCTGATGTTAGCCTGCCCTTGGGTGAGGTCATTCTCTCCCAAGAGACCACTTAGTCTGGCATTGAACCCTTTATTCTCCTGCTTTCTGAAATAGTGATTGGTGTAAATGAGTAATACCCCACCTACGGCATCAGGCCCATATACAGCTGCTGCAGGACCTCTCAACAGTTCTATTCTCGCAATTTCGTCTGGGGTGATAGGAATATAATTATTGAAGTGCCCGGTAAGCGGATCATTGATTCGCATTCCATCAATCAGGATCAGCACCTGGTTAAAGGAACTCCCTCTGATCAGGATATCAGCCTGTGCGCCAAAGGCATTTCTGGTTTGGGTTTCTACGCCTGGGAGGTAGGTGAAAATCTCGTCTATGCTACGTACGGGCAGCGTCTGAATGACACTGTCAGAAATAACCGTAATGGCTCTTCCTGTTTCATGAATTTTCAGAGGTAGGCGGGAAGATACTATGGTGACTGTGTCATCCAGGGCATAAGACTGTCCCACCGACTGAAAAGGGAAAGAAAAGGCAATGCAAAAGATCGCCACTAGAGTAAAAATTCTCATATTTCTCGCTAGGTTCGCTGATAAGACTGCGATATTAATGCCTGGATAACGAAAAACAAAGTCCAAAGGTGGGGAGACTTAAAAATGGATGGAATAACTGAAAAAGAGGAAGACTATAACTCCCAGTATTTGATCATGTGCTCCTCTATCAATTCTCCCTCAGTAGCCAGGTCATAGAGCTTGTAAATGGCTTGCTCACCTGTCAATTCCAGGCAAGCCATAGTAATTGGTAGATTGAACCTTCTACGACCTGCACTTCCGGGATTAATGAGGAGGGTTTCTCCCATTTTAGTAAAGGCGGGTTTATGAGAATGCCCCACCAACAGAAAATGTGAGATAGGATGCTCGGAAGCATACTGCTCCCATTCTTCCTTAATGTGGATCATATTGATCTGCCATTTTCCTACTAGCATCCCATAAGACATGGGGAGCTTTTCTGCCCAGGGTCCTCTGTCCACATTGCCTCTGACCGCATAAGTAGGTGCATAATCATGTAAGCTATGTAGTACAGCTTCTGTTCCTACATCCCCTATATGGAGAATGGCGGAAACGTCTTCTAACAAAGGGTAAACCTCTGGCCTTAGAAGATTATGGGTATCAGAAATCAGCGCTATTTTGGTGGGGGTATCCAAGGGGTAACCTATTGGACTTTTCTGGCCTTCAATTCTTTCAGCAGGGAGGTGTCAGAATTTTTTAGATCAATAATCTCATAGGTTCCTCCTCCTTTTTGGGAAAGCTTTCTCAGCTTAGCGGTAACGTCTTTGGAGGAGTTAAAGTCGAAGACAGATAGATGGATATCTTTGTCCAATCCTTCTGTTATCTTTTTCATGGTATCTCCTGACACTGGGAACTTACCATCTGTTGCCAGTATGA
>JBCBKZ010000772.1:0-2988 GCA_038520955.1 Bacteroidota bacterium
AATAATCTTGTAGAGGGTTCTCCTGTATCTTTGTCCTGGCCTACAAAGAGTAGGTCCAGAAAACCATCTTCATTATGGTCGGCCCATTTAACTTCTCCCTTATCAATAGCTGGCAGGGTAATAGTTGAAGCCTGATAAACGCCATCCCCATCTGGAGAATAAATAGTAGCACTAGCTGTTACTAGTCCACCACCGGTATTTCCACTTACCAGCAAGTCTAAATCTCCATCACTGTCATAATCTCCCCATTCTGCATTCCCTTGCTGAAGTGCGGTGATTTCAGCCTTTACTTCAACAAATTCAAAATTCCCTTGGCCGGCATACAGAGTGGCTTGATCTCCACCTTCACCAACTCCACTTATAAAAACATCTATCCAACCATCTTTATTAAAGTCTGCCAGAGCTATGGCAGCATTAGCTACAGGCGCTATGCCTCCACCAAGTACTGCAGAAAAACTTCCTCCGGTATTTTGAAAAAGTCTGGTAAAGGGAGCACCCCCCGCAGATCCGGAAAGGATAAAGTCCAGACTTCCATCTCCGTTTAGGTCGCCCAACTTGGCCGTTGCCTCTGTTACATTGTCCAGGGTACCAGATTCAAGAAGAGAGAACTCTCCTGCATCACTTCCCTGATAGGCCAGCCACTTATAATCAGCTCCTTCAAAACCGAAGATCATGAGGTCTAAAGCGCCATCCAGGTTCAGGTCTCCAAACTCCAGCTGAGCACCGGATATATCAGGTAAGCCTGCTTGAGGTGAAAAAGAGCCATCCCCATCATTCAGATAGAGACTTACGGTTGAAGCTCCAGCTACAACTAAATCCTGTGCACCGTCATTATTGACATCTGCAAAGGCTACATCTCCATTTAAGAGGTCAGAAGGAACATTTCCACCTGGAAAGGATTCCACTGAAACCTCTTTAAATTCTGGCTCAGAAATACTTCCAGCAGCTTCTTTAGAGGTGGATAGCTCAAAATTAGGACCTACCGCTTGTACGATGGCGAAATAATCCCCTCTTCCAAGTCCTTTTATTTCTACTGATTTGGGGCCGGTAAACTGACCTCTCTGTGCCAGTGTACGAGTTCCGGTAGAAGACACATAGTTAGGAGAAATGATATTATAATTTCCCGCTTCGTCCCCTAAGCCTATTTGATAGCTAATCTCTCCACCGTTAGTATTATCCTCCCAACTCAGAATCAACGAATTTTCATCCTGTGTGAGAGTTACATTGGCAGGTTCTTCTAAATCCAGACCATCAGCTCCTATGACACTCTCATAAAGAATAAAAGTTTCAAACGTATCATTTCCAGCCGTAATGACAGAAGTCAAACTAATAAAGTCCAGATTTTGGTCATTATTAATATCAGCCCATTTAACGTCTCGCTGGATGTCTGCCAGTTCTGAAGTCCATGCAAACTCATCTACAGTTACTTCCAGGCTTACGTCCAGTGCAGCGTTTAAATTGGTAACATTTCCATTTTTAAGGAGAAGAAGGGTGGGCTTTGGATCAGTAGGATCATCTATATTATCCCCGGTAATCAGTACATCTGATAATCCATCATTCGTGTAATCACCTATGGCCACACGCGCATCTACCAGCTTTATGCCTAAATTAGTGGCATCAAAAGCCTCGCCTGCATTGTCATAGGTATAGGCAAGTGCCTGTGCATCTGTTTTGGCTGAGTTAGTAGCTCCGGCAACCAGAAGTTCGAGGAAGCCATCCAGATTTAAATCCGACCACTCCAGATCAGCAAATACAAATCCTTGAAGGCTGCTAAATTCCGCAAAATCCCCAGAGGCATCTTGTCTGTAAATGAGGAGTTTGGGATCTCCCCCAGCTAGGGTACTTGCTCCACAGATGGCTATGTCCAGGTCTCCGTCAGCGTCAAAATCTCCCAGGTCTATATCTCCGTCTACCAAGCCTGTTAGCGTTTGAGACTCATTCATTCTGCCATTACCGTTGTTTACATATACCTCTGCATAAATTCCAGAGGCTGATTCGCCGGAAATGACTGCATCTAGATCACCATCATTATCAAAGTCTCCTAAGGCAATAGCTCCTCTACTGGTGCCTTCCAAATCAAAGGTAGAACTGAATGCTCCTGAGCCATCATTTTTATACACATCTGTCACAAAAGAACCTCCAAAGGTTTCTCCTGAGATCAGTATATCTATGTCTCCATCATTATCTACATCTCCAGCCGCAAGTGCAGCTGATTTCAACCCGGGGATACCCCCAGAGTTAAGGCGGCTAAGCTGAAAATCAGGAGAACCACTATTTAGATATACACCAGAAATAGGAAGTCCCAGTGTATCCAGACCAGAATAGACGAGATCCAAATTCCCATCATTATTCACATCTGCCCAGAGGGAACTTACCTCAGTTATGGCCACAGCGTCTCCTACCCATCTTTCCGCAGTAACATCAGAAAAGGACTGGCCATATGTATTTCCAGCGATGAAAAGAGACAACCCCCAAAATATCATTCGCCCCCAGGAAGGAATTACCATTGGCAAGGAACTTTTTAATTGTGTATTCACGCTTTCAACAAGTGTAAGTACAAGAGACATGAGTCGATGTTAGGCTTTGATTAGACTACAAAGGAAAACCCCCATTCCCTATCATGGATTATCAGGATCAATAGGCGGTGGTAAAGGCTCCAATTCTGGGCCTCCCTCAGGGATAAACAGAATTATTACTCCGGTAATCACTGCTGCTGTTATAGCCCCTATAGGGATAGCAATTGGAATTTTTCGCTTAATGGTAAATGGCTCACTAAAGGCTTCTATGCCAGTGAGTTCAGTACCCGTTACCTTAAGCTGAAACCCGGTCCCTATGGGATTATTATTCGGGATCCGCCAACGATAATGATTTTCAGAATCCACTACCGCGATAGTATCTACCAAAATCTTATTTTGATAGAGTTCCAGTAGCAGTTGATCATTACTACTTCCTTCTCCAAACCACTCGAAAGTAAAGTAATTCCCTCTT
>JBCBKZ010000773.1:0-2979 GCA_038520955.1 Bacteroidota bacterium
ATGCTGAATCCGACCTTTTATCTGTGGAGGACAGCCCTCAGAGTTAGGGCAAAAGTGGTTAGCTTCTCCTTCTTCCTTGACTAATTCTGTCCCACAAAAGGGACAGTGGGTAATGAACTGAATAGGCTGAGCATCAGCAGCTCTTTTCTCTATCACCACAGAGGTGATCTTGGGGATAATATCTCCCCCCTTTTCAATTCTTACATAATCTCCTTCATGCAAGTCCAGTCGCTCCATCTCCTCGCTGTTATGGATGGAGGCTCTTTTTACTGTGGTACCAGCCAAGAGCACCGGTTCGAGATTAGCCACAGGAGTAACCTTACCTGTTCTTCCTACCTGATAAGAAATGGAATTTAATCGTGTAATGGTTGCCTCCGCCTTATACTTATAAGCGATAGCCCAGCGGGGGGCTTTGGCTGTAGCACCCAGAATAGATCTTAAGGGAAGTTCATTTACCTTAATTACTATGCCATCTATTTCGTAGGGAAGGATTTTCCTGTATTGTTCCTCTTCTTTGAGGTAGGAGAGGACAGCTTCTATGTCTTGACAAACTTGTGCTTTTCCACTCTGTTTAAATCCCCACTCATGGAGTAGCTTTTGGTGATCAATGTCCTGCTGTTTGCCTTCCACTTCAGAAGCTATCTGATAGGCATAAAATACCAGCTTTCTTTCTGCTACTACAGAAGAGTCCTGCATTTTTAGTGTTCCAGCAGTAGTGTTTCGGGGATTCATGAGAAGACTTAGGCCCTCCCTGGCTCTGCTGGCATTTAGCTCTTCAAAGTCATCCTTATGCATGAGAACTTCCCCTCTCACCTCCAGGTCGGCGGGAAAAGAGTTTCCATGAAGTTTAAGAGGAATAGATCTGATGGTTTTGGCATTATTTGTGATTTCATCTCCATTCACCCCATCCCCACGGGTTACGCCTCTAACCAGTATTCCATTCTCATAATGTAGACTTAATGAAACCCCATCAAATTTGTGCTCTACTAAATAGGTAAATGGATTCTCCTCCGCCAGCTTCTTCACTGACTGATCAAAGTCCTGAATTTCTTCCTGAGAATAGCTATTCCCTAGACTCATCATGGGCCTGATATGCTGGAATGTGGGAAAATTCTTAGTGATGGCTCCACCTACCCGTAAAGTAGGAGAGTTAGGGAGGCGTAAATCCGGATGGTCTTCCTCCAGTTTTTCCAGCTCCTTGAGCTTCTGGTCAAACTCAAAGTCAGTAACGGTGGGTTCCGCCAGGACGTAGTAGCGATAATTATGTTGGTTGAGCTCTTCGGATAGTTGTTGAATTTTCTCTTTGGGCGTCACGTCAGTAGGATAAGATTACTTTTTGATTAAATCCGATACAAACACAAACTCATTTAAAGCATCACTGTCTGAGTGAAGGATTTCTTTATTGGTTCCTTCCCATTCCTTCCTCCCTTTATATAAGAACATGATCTTGTCCCCAATATTCATGACACTGTTCATATCGTGAGAAACCACCACAGTAGTCATGTTGAATTCCAGGGTGAGCTCCTGTATGAGTTTATCTATGACAGAGGCTGTTAGGGGATCCAGGCCTGAATTAGGTTCGTCCACAAAGAGAAACTTGGGATTCATGGCTATGGCCCTGGCAATTCCTACCCTTTTTTGCATACCTCCTGATAGTTCAGAAGGGTACAATTTATTATTACCTTCCAGGTTTACCCTTTCCAGACAAAAGTTTACTCTATCTCTGATTTCGGAAGATTTTTGGCGGGTAAACATCTTGATGGGGAAGGCTACATTCTCCTCTACATTCAGGTAGTCAAAGAGAGCGGAACCCTGGAATAGCATCCCTATATTCTGACGTATTTCCTTTACATCCTTAAACTCTGCCTCGTGGAAGTTGATCCCATCAAATATCACCTCTCCGCTATCAGGGGTCATTAGGCCTACTATGCATTTCAGCATCACACTTTTCCCACTACCACTGGCACCTATGATCATATTGATCTTACCAGGTTCAAATGTGAAACTAAGTCCCTTCAATACTTCATTAGGCCCAAAGGACTTGAAGATGTTTTGTACCTCAATTGCCATAAAGCAAATTAGAATGAGGAATGCTGAAAAACAAAACCTTAGCTAATACGATTAACCATCATTACTGCTAACTGTATTATCTTTAAAGAATTAACCATTTTCTATGCTAATTCTAAATGGCCAATTGGTGGAAGAAACTTCCCCAGAGGCAAGTGTATTAAACAGGGGATTCAAGTACGGAGATGCCCTCTTTGAAACCATCAGGGTCTACCATAAACAGATTCCCCTCCTCAGTTATCATCTCGACAGATTAATTCGGGGCCTATATATCATGAAGTATGAATTTCATGAAGGAGATTTCCGAAGACAGATGAAGCAGGAATTGTATAGGGCTGTTGAGGTAAACGGGATAGTAGACCACGCAAAAATACGCTTACAGGTATATAGAGCAGGGGAGGGGACCTATACCCCCCTTCAACGGAAGCCCCAATACGTCATAGAAACCTATCCCCTGAGAAATGATCCCTTTAAGGCGAGTAAGCCCATCAGCTTAGGGAGTTATCAGGAGTATGAGTTGGGATTACATCCACTTTCGGGCATGAAAACGGTAAATGCTACCGTCTATATTTTGGCAGGCATGCATGCCATGGAATCAGGTGTGGATGAATGTCTGGTATATCAGCAGGGAAAAGTAGCTGAGACCCATATCAGCAATATTTTTTTAGTGAAGCAAAAGAAACTCATCACGCCACCTTTGGAAACGGGCTGTCTTGATGGGGTCATGCGCAGAAAACTCATAGAGGTTTGTCAAACCTTGAGTGTACCTGTAGAGAAGCGGCTTTTCAAGGAGAGTATGGTGAAGCAGGCAGATGAGGTGTTTGTGACTAATAGTGTGAAAGGAATAGTGCCAGTAGATGAGTTTCAAAATATTCGCTGGGACATAAGCCGTTGTACCATGATTCCCTTTTT
>JBCBKZ010000774.1:0-2975 GCA_038520955.1 Bacteroidota bacterium
ATGATGTAGCATGGTAAGAATAGAATATTTGTATCGATGCTAAAGCCATCTGTTTGCACATATCCATTCTTGATTAGGTATGAGGCAATCCCTAAAATCAAAGTGACAGCAATAGCACTAAAGAGGAAAATGACGATACAATCAACAAGGAAATTAAGAAGTCTGTCTTTGAGTTCGACCATAATGAGCCAGTAGCTTACAAGAATAGTAGAGCCACGACGCATTGTGGCTCTACTACGAGATAAATATGTTACAAGCTACTTTCCTTTCTTCGCCCAGTTATCACGGAGGGTAACGGTACGATTAAAGATTAGCTTTTCATCTGTGCTATCCGGGTCTACCGCGAAGTAGCCTTTGCGCATAAACTGGAAACGATCTCCCGCCTTAGCGGAAGCCAAACTAGGCTCTACGAAGACACTGGAAAGAACCTCCAGAGAGTTGGGATTAATGAACTCCTTGAAGTCTTTATCGGCGTGTCCATCAGGATCTTCATCCAGGAAGAGCCTGTCATATAGCCTTACTTCTACTTCTTTGGCATGTGGAGCAGATACCCAATGCAGGGTCCCCTTCACTTTCAAGCCACTGGTATCTGATCCAGATCTGGACTCAGGTACATAAGAGCAGCTGAGAGATTCTATTTCTCCTGCCTCATTTTTATGGACCTCATCACACTGGATGATATAACCTGCTTTGAGCCTGACCATCTTGCCAGGAGCTAAACGGAAGTACTTCTTGTTAGGAGGTTCTTCCATAAAGTCATCCCTTTCTATGTACAATTCTCTGGAGAAAGGCATGGTTCTACTGCCACCTTCGGGATCTTCAGGATTATTGACCACTTCCATGTGTTCCACCTGTCCTTCAGGGTAGTTGGTCAGGACTATCTTGAGGGGATTCAAGACCGCCATTACTCTGGAAGCGGTTTTGTTCAGGTCTTCACGTACGCTGAATTCCAGCAAAGAAACGTCTATGACATTGTCCCTACGGGCTACGCCCACTCTACGAGCGAAGTTTCTGATAGCCGCCGGGCTATACCCACGTCTTCTTAGGCCAGAAATGGTAGGCATTCGTGGATCATCCCAGCCTGCCACATGGCCCTCATTCACCATCTGAAGTAGCTTACGCTTACTCATCACGGTGTAGTTCAGGTTCAGTCTGGCAAACTCTATTTGCTTGGGACGAGGGGTAAAATCTGGTAGCTGATCCAGGTACCAGTCATATAGCGGCCTGTGCACCTCAAATTCCAGCGTACAAATGGAGTGGGTAATTCCTTCCAGGGCATCACTCTGCCCATGTGCCCAGTCGTACATGGGGTAGATGTACCAGTCGTTTCCGGTTCTGTGATGCTCATGGTGCAGTATGCGGTACATGATGGGATCACGCAGTTGCATATTGGGATTGGCCATGTCTATTTTGGCGCGAAGGATACGGGAACCTTCCTCAAATTCTCCTTTCCGCATTCTCTCCAATAGGTCCAGATTTTCCTCTACAGATCTGTTTCTGTAAGGGCTCTCCTCTCCGGGGGTAGTGGCCGTTCCCCTCATTCTCCTAATCTCCTCAAGAGAACTGTCATCCACATAGGCCTTTCCTTCTTTTACCAGGTAGACGGCAAAATCATAGAGTTGTTGAAAGTAGTCAGAAGCAAATTTGACCTTCCCTTCCCAATCAAATCCAAGCCACTTTATGTCTTCCTGTATGGCTTTTACATACTTGGTTTCTTCCTTAGTGGGGTTGGTGTCATCAAAGCGAAGGTTAGTAGTCCCGCCATATTGCTGCGCCAAATCAAAGTTTAGCACAATAGACTTGGAATGGCCTATATGCAGAAACCCATTAGGTTCAGGCGGGAAACGAGTCATGATAGGCTCATCATACTTTTCCTCCTTGAGGTCGGTTTCTACAATTTGTTCAATAAAATTGAGGGATTTTTCTTCTGTACTACTCATAGAGATACCTACATTACTTTTCAGGAAATTCTGTTAATTTATGTCCTGAAGCTGTGAAAGGACGAAATTACACCCTCAAGTTGTAAGAAGAAAGAAAAGAGATAGAGTTGAGAAAGCTTCGAAGCCAAAAAACTATCTCTTTTGATAAAACGTTTAAGCAGTAAAGCTAAAGATTATGTGGAAGAGCTTCTTTTTTCTTGTCTTAGGGATAAGCATATGTTGGATTCAACCGGTTTCTGCACAGTTGGAACCCACGAATCTATCTAATGCTAAGAGCAGTACTACTTCAGTTTACAAAAGAGGGGAGAGAAGTTGGGATGGAATAGGGAAGTATTATTTAGGAAGAGAGATTGCCCAGGTGATGGGCCATCAGGGGGCCATGTGGCTGGAGAGACCAGAAAGAGAGCAAGAGGAAAAAAGCTCAATTCTATGGAAAAACCTCAACTTAAGTCCATCTGATGTAGTAGCTGATATAGGAGCCGGTACGGGCTATCACGCCTTTGCCTTAGCTAAAAGAGTCCCTCAAGGGAAAGTGTTAGCGGTAGATATACAGCAGGAGATGCTGGATATGATGGCTGAGAGAATGAAAAAAGATAATGTCTCCAATGTAGAGCTGATCAGGGGATCTATCTGGAGTCCCCGCTTACCTGAAAATTCTGTAGATCTGGTGCTATTTGTGGATGTGTACCACGAGTTATCCCACCCCAATGAAATGATGCAGAACATTGTGAAATCTCTGACAGATGATGGAGTAGTAGTTCTGGTAGAATATAAAATGGAGGACCCCTCAGTCCCCATCAAAAAGCTACATAAAATGACCAAGGCTCAGTGTGAAAAAGAAATGGATGCAGTAGGTCTTAAGCTTAAAGAGTATAAGAATAACCTCCCTTGGCAACACTTCCTGGTGTTTGAGAAAGCCAATTAATCATCGTCGTTTTTTACTCCTTTTGAAGGTGGATGTGTAAAATTTGCAGAAAATTTACCCTCCGCATGAAACCTTTTTGTTAAAAAAGCAGTTAGTTGCAGGTGTAACTA
>JBCBKZ010000775.1:0-2947 GCA_038520955.1 Bacteroidota bacterium
CCCCTAAATAGGAGTAAGTATGTCAAAATTCAGCCAGCTTTCAAAAGAGGAACTTCAGTCATTCCTGGACCAGAATCGAAAAAGGTTTCACGAAATTCGTGCACTTAACCTGGACCTGAACATGACCAGAGGGAAGCCTTCCCCAGAGCAGCTTGATCTCAGCCTGGATATGCTGGATACCGTCACCAAAGCAGACTTTAGAAGCGCTGAGGGTGTGGATGGGAGAAACTACGGAGGACTGGATGGACTGGCTGAAAGTAAAGAACTATTTGCAACCGTGATGGGCGTCAGTACGGATGAAATCATCATAGGAGGAAATGCCAGCCTTACCCTCATGCATGACACCATGGTCAATGCATACTTACATGGCGTGACTAATAGCAAACGTCCATGGGGACAGGAAAGGAAAGTTAAATTCATCTGCCCTGTACCTGGCTATGACAGACACTTTAATATATGTGCCCATTTAGGAATAGAAATGATTCCAGTGGAAATGGGAACAGATGGTCCGGATGTAGGAGCCATCAGTGAACTGGTAGCTAAGGACGATGCCATCAAAGGGATGTGGATGGTACCTATGTATAGTAACCCCACCGGACATGTTTATAGTGATGAAGTAATCAGAAAACTGGCAAGCTTACCTGCCAAAGCACAGGACTTCAGGATCTTCTGTGATAATGCCTATGCCGTTCACCACTTAACTGATGCTCCTGCTAGTCAGCTAAATATGCTTTCTGCTTGTAAAGATGCAGGATTTCCAGACAGAGTATTCCTCTATGGATCCACTTCCAAGGTTACTTTTGCTGGGGCGGGTGTATCTGTTATGTGTGGTAGTGTCCCCAATATGAGTTGGATGAGAAAACACCTGTTCAACCAGACCATAGGTCCAGACAAACTGAATCAACTCAGGCACGTGCGCTTCTTCCAAAACCTGGAAGGTATACAGGCGCATATGAAAAAGCATGCCGCCATTTTGAAGCCCAAGTTTGACACAGTCCTGGAAGTATTGGAACGGGAATTGGGAGAATATGGCATAGCAGAATGGACTGAACCCAAAGGAGGGTACTTCATCAGCCTAAATACGCCAGAGGGATGTGCCAAACGTGTGGTAGACCTGGCTACGGAGGCAGGGGTAAAGCTGACTGCTGCAGGGGCTACTTTTCCCTATAAGAAAGACCCAAAAGACCAGAATATAAGACTTGCTCCTTCTCTACCTGCACTGAATGAAATTAAGCAAGCCATGGAAGTAGTGGCCTTATGCATTAAAGTGGTTAGTGCTGAAAAGCAACTAGAGAGTTAATTATTGAGAGAATGGACCGTAAGGAAAAAATGATGACACCTCTTGCTGAGCATACATTTGATTTTGAAAAGGAAGTGCTGGAAAGAAGCGCTTCTATTCCCGTCTTGGTAGACTTTTGGGCAGAATGGTGTGGCCCCTGTAGAGTACTGGGCCCTGTCCTGGAACAACTGGCAACGGAACAGGAAGGGAAGTGGGATCTGGTCAAAATAGACACAGAAGCCCATCAGGAGTTAGCGGCTTCTTTCCAAATCATGAGCATCCCTGCTGTCAAGCTTTTTCACCATGGAGAGGTAATTGCTGAATTTCAGGGCGCCTTGCCCAGACATCAGATAGAGAACTGGCTGACGGAACATCTTCCTAATCCCATGAAGGAGCAGTTCCAGCACATCAAAGCTCAGCTTACAGACGGCCCTAGAGAACAGGCCATGCAAGAGTTGGAGGCCTTTCTCAGCCTAAACCCTGAACATGAAGAGGCCAAGGTGATTATGGCCAAAGAAGTGCTATTTACGCATCCCCAAAAAGCAGTATCTCTCGTAGAGAAGATTTCTCTTACTTCTCCTTTCTTTGAAACCAAGGAAGATATTTCCTTTCTCACAGAACTCCTGTGCTTTCAGGGTGACGATAGTAATGCTGCCAAGAAGCTGGAAACGGCCAGAGAGGCAGTGAAAAAGAAGGAATGGGAAGAGGCGCTCACTAACCTTATTGACAGCATTATGATCAATAAAGCCTATGAAAACGAACTAGGAAGAAGAGCCACCATCAGCATTTTCCACTATCTGGGAGAACAGCATAGCATCTCCAAGGCCTTTCGCCCCAAGTTTAGCATGGCGTTGTACTAAGGAGGGAATGAGTGAATTTTGAATGATTGAATGACTGAATTTTGAATGAGAGAATGTTGAATGATTGAGTTTTGAATGGATGGATGCGTGAGTCTTAAATGAGTGAGGCCTAAGTTTAGTCTTCTATCCTACTTCCCCTAGCCCCAACCTTTGAGCTCCTACTGATTAGAACCGAGAAATCATACATTTAAATTGTTCTAATTTTTCGTATATTATCAATACACGAAACAAACTACTAACTCAACCATCATGAACACTAACAAAATTTTACTCTCGGGCTTACTCGGGGGAGTGGCTGCATTCTTCATCGGTTTTCTGGTTTTCGGAATAGGTTTAGCTGGAATACTAGAATCAAACATGGGATCAGCTACAGGGGTTATGAGAGCCGATTCTGATCTCAATATGGTTCCTATGATCCTGGGACATCTTGGGATCGGAATGCTACTATCCTACATCTTCGGGCATTGGGCTAGCATAAGTACGTTCTCAACAGGACTTAAGTCTGGAGCCATAGTTGGATTTATGGTGGGCTTTATCGTACACATGATTAACCTGGGTAGCACTTACCTTTACAACCTAACTGGAACCATCATCGAAATCCTGGGAATAACAGTGGTTTGGGCATTGGTAGGCGGTATCGTAGGGCTATTACTGGGAAGAATAGGAAAAAAGTAAAGGGCGCACTTACTTGAGAAAAAATGAACATCCCTCTACCGATAGGTATTGGGATTTTTGTTTTTCACCTAAGTTCTTGAGAATATGATCCGTGAAAGCGTATATTACTCTTCCTTGATAAACTACCATCTTC
>JBCBKZ010000776.1:0-2946 GCA_038520955.1 Bacteroidota bacterium
CCTAAGCAAGACCTGGATCACAAAGTGATCTTTCAAGCCATCTCAGTAATTGCCACGGTGATCAGCCTGTTTTTTGGGATGATGTTTATGCGTAGCCATAAGCTCTTTCAGGTGAGAGGGAATAAAAAAAGACTAAGCTACACCATCATCGGGATCATCTTATTCGCCCCTGTGTGGTTCGTGAGTGAAAGGTTGCTAAAGGATGCGTGGTGGAAGGAGTACAGCTATTCAGCCCGGGATCTGCCTATACTCACTTATCTGTGGCCATATATCCAGTCTATCCCTTTTATCCTAATCGCTATTTACCTGCTCATCTGGTTATTAAAATGGACAAGGAGAAATTATATCCAGCAGGATTAATTGTCTTCCTAACATTTTTTTTGATTAGCTATAGACCTTTTCCCTTTCAGTTACATTAAAGACAGAAGCACGTAAAAAAAGAGATTTCCTCTACAAACTATCCCTGGAAGCAGGAGCTTATCGGAAGCCATTCACAAACTATACGTACAACTCAGCCCTTATGCTCAACTGAGTGGGACAGATCGTCTCTACTATATTCTGAAAAGCTACTGCTTTAACATACAGTAAAGCTATATAAGAATCCCTAATTCTGACTTATGTCAGGTTAATAGCCTGTGTGAGAAATTCTCATGCAGGTTTTTTTATTTTCTATCTTGCACTAAAATTGCTGTGTAAGCCCTTTCATGATGGTAGACAAACTTCTAGCCTCCTTGCCTGAGAATCCCAGCCTGTTAGCTGTTCCTGTAAACTCACATTCCCAAAGAGATCAATTTTTACAGGAGCTGACGCGAAAAACAGAAAACGTCCAACATATCATATGGGATTTTAGGATTCACCCCTCCCCTATTCTGAAAGAACAGTTAACAGCTCTCCTGGAAGAGGTGGAAGATGATTTTTTTGAGAATCCCTCGACTGTACTGCTTCACCTGATCAATATGGAGAGTGCCTTTTTCAAAGAAATTACTGAAGACCAGTCTCCCCTTTGGGAACAGCAATTAGCAGACTGGCCGGCCTTACTAAGCATCCTACCTTGCACAGTCTGTCTATGGGCTTATCATGAAAGCATCAGGACCCTGTCTGAGGCACCAAAAGCCATAGCAGATTCAACCATCTTAATAGAAAAACCAGCTCCATTTAGTCTTGGAGAAAATGAGGACTACCTTCAGGCAGAGAAAGATATACAAACAGCTGAAGGCAAGGAGGCATTAGCTCTCAAGCAGCATGAAGCAGGAATTTTGTGTAGCCAGGCAAGAGAATGGAGAAGTTCATTAACCCATTATGCTCAATCTTCTGCCTTATGGAAGGAAGTGGATGACCCGCAGGTATGTAGGGCATATAATAATATAGCCTCCGTGTATCATCTTTTCGGAGATCTGGAAACAGCCGCTACTTACTATGAAAAAACCATAGCTGTAGAGATTACGGAGAATAACCAGATATCCCATGCGAGAGCAGAAGCTCAACTAGGCCATCTCCTTTCAGAAACTGACTCTGAAGAAGCCATGAACCATTACTCTGAGGCCATCAATCTGTTTGGAGAAGTAGCCGAAGAAGAACTGCAAGCAGAGGATTACCTCGAATTGGCCAACATCCAGATTTACATTTCTGAGTTTGATGATGCGATAGACTACCTGAGAACAGCTACCAGCAAGTTTAAAGAAGATGATAACAAACAGGGTCTGATTACTTCCTTACAAAAGCTGGCCAGCATCTATGAATACAAAGGAAAGTTGGCCCTGGCTACCAAGTGCTTTAGGAATATTGCTATCCTGATGGAGACCATCAATGAGGAAGAAGGAGAAATGCCTTATGGTCATGAAACCCTGGCCAATGCATTCCAGCAGGTAGCTTCTTTGGAACTCAAACAAAAGAACCTGGAGCCGGAGATAGAAGCCCTTGAAAAAGCCCTGGCCTATGCACAGAAAGTAGACAGTCCTTTTCTGATGGCCTCGGTAGAAGATTCTTTATCCAGCGCCAAAAAGAAAAATGAAAAAGGCTCCTCCTTCTTCGGATCCATGTTCAGCAAAAAATCCTGATGAAAAGGCCCACAGATGTAAACACTCATACCTTGCGTCAATGGGAAGGCCTTCAAAGCCTTATTTCTTCTCATGCTAATGAGAAAGCCCTTAATATCATTCTGGCGGTAGAAACGCCTGCTATAGGAAAAGATACCTTCTCCAGCTTTATGAAGCGTTTCTCTGCTTATCAGTTTCAGCAAGTTCAAACAAAAATCCTAACTGAGACTAATCTGAAACAACACCTTCAGGCCCTCTCTAAAACGCATAAGTTCTCAGGTAACAGAACGCTTATCAGGCACTTACTTTATCCGGAATCCAGTCTTCTTCACCTTTACATGGATGGGCAGGCAGAGATATTTGACTTACTAGATCATTATCATGTTTGGAGAACCCATGGGAGAAGTATCAACATTCACTGGACTGATTTCTTCGGGTTGAGTTTAATTGCAGAATACCCGTCTCCTGCGGAAGAACCCGTTCACATTTTCACTTTCTTTGATAGCCAACTATCAGAAGAATCCAGTCCTGAGATAGACTTTTCACATCTCAGGCTATTAGCTAAAGAAGGGGAGATTGGTCCTGATGACTCCAATACCTACTTTTCTCTTCTGACTTCTTTGGTGGGTCTAAGTCCTAACTCTGTAAAGGCACTCCCTCAACTCCTGGATGGAGAAAAACTTTCTCCAGAACAGCTTCTATTTTTACATGGGGAACTGGACTTCAGGTTTGGAGAGCTTGAATCTGCCTATGAAAAACTAAGTCAGCTAGGTCCTGAGTATAATTTTTCTGAAGATCAACTACGGCTTATCTGGAGCAGACAGGTGCACCATTTAATAGATTCTCAGGAGAATTCTCAAGCTGTTTCTATCATTCAAAAGATAGGAAGCTCCTTTATCAACAAAGAGCT
>JBCBKZ010000777.1:0-2943 GCA_038520955.1 Bacteroidota bacterium
GTTAGCTCTGAAAAACATGACACCGGCTCTTTCCTCTATGCTATTTAGCGGTTCATTGATAGAGATTTTTTCAACCTTAAAGGTATATCCGTAGATGATTCTCTCTTCAACTGAGAATACAGCAAAGTCTGAAATCTTATAAGGGACTATCTTATCTCCTTTATGGATAATGATAGAGGGATCTTTTTGATGACTGACAGCCTGGATACTTTGTAGCACCTGGCGGATTTCATCTTGTTTGGGCGTAAAGCGCTGTTTGAGTACCTGGTATTTTTCCAGGGTTTTTCGGATGGTCTGGGTATTAAACGGCTTCAGTATGTAGTCGATCCCAAATGAGTTAAACGCTTCCAGCATGTATTGCTCATAGGCTGTACAGAAAATTACAGGGACCTCCAGAGAGAGTTGATCAAATATTTCAAAGCTGAGCCCATCTCCCAACTCTACATCAGAGAAAATGAGGTCTACCCCCATATCTGGACTTAAGTTGGATACACCTTCTTTCACAGAGTGGATAAAGGGCAAGATTTCTACTTCAGGATCTACCTGCTGAATGGTAGATGCTAGATCACGGGCTGTCAGTTTTTCATCTTCTATGATTAATACTCTCATACTTTTACTAAAGGAATTCCAACTTCGAACTTTTCAGCGTCTTCACGAATATAAATGGATTTGCCAGTAAGGAGCCTGGACCTTTCTTTCAAGTTTCTTAGTCCTGTACCGGTAGAATGACTGGCCATCTTTAAGGACTTTTTATTTGATACCACCAAGGCATTCTCTTCAACAGTTACCGTAATTCCTAAGGGCTCCTCTTCTGTAAAGGAATTATGCTTGATGGCATTTTCTAATAAGGATTGAAGCGAGAAAATAGGAACAAAATGGCTCAGGTAGGATGAATCAATATTAATGTTATAAGTAATGGCCTTCCCAAATCTCACCTGTTGAAGTTCAAGGTATCCCTGAGCAAATTCAAGTTCCTCTCTTACAGTAGCCTTTTCCTGATCCTGAACATTAATAACATACCGTAAGAAGTCAGATAAATGGACAGCATACTCAGTTGCTGCTTGGGGAGCTTCCATGATAAGGGACTTTAGGGAACTAAGCGTATTGAACAAGAAATGCGGTTGTAGCTGACGTACAAGGTTTTTGTGCCGGGCTTCCAGGTTCAGGATTCTCTGCCTTTGGGCCTCAGCCTCAGCAGCTATTTTTTTCCTCCGGTTTATTTCTCCTGTGAGCAGGATGATGATGATGGAATTAACAGCTACTGTAGCAAGGATAGGATAAATGTGAAAGTTAGCCGAGAGTTCAAACTTGTCTCCGGGGAAAAGAGATATGGTAGAAGCATGAAAAACCAGTGTGCAAGAATAACTTATTAAATGTTTTTGGATGCTGGGGATCTCCTTTTGGTACAGGTAAATGTTTAGCTGCCAAAAGCCATACAGAACTACCGTTAAGGTAATGAAACTGATGAAAAGGGCGAGCCCAGAAGCCGACTGAAAAATAACAACAGGGACTAGTCCATAAATGGCCAAGACGGGGGAAGTGAAAAGTGCTAGACGTTGAATGGACTTACCCATAGTCATGATTTCTGGAGAAATGAATGGTGGCCAGAGGAGCCACTGGAACTATACATGGATTTGGAAAATCTCAACTTACAATTTCTGAAGAATTGGCTCCTCTGGCAACTTGAAAACACGCCCGGGAAAACTTCCCAAGCGCATTGACATTGGATATGCAAGTGACCTATTACATCAGTAAAGAAAAAGGCATTTTGAAGAAACAACTAAGGAGTTGTTGTTGATGCGGACATTTTACCTGTCAGAATGGACAATCTGCTAGTTAAAATCTGCGAGGGTCTTTGCCCCGAAGAAGGACCTACCTTCCCATTTTAACCTGAGAGATTCCAGATCCTATTCTGTCCACTACAGATAGGACTTTTTCCACTTCAGCTTTTCCAATATTTCATCCCCTGAACCATCTACCAATATTTGCCACTGTCTGATTAACCAAAGACAGTGAGAATGGTAATAAGCCATCTATGGTCCAGACGGTCATTCGCAAAAAAGATCTTAGGTAAGATATGAGATACCGTGTCATTTTTTCCGTGGCTATATGTGTAGCCTGTCAACTCTTTCCAGCTTTTTCACAAACTACCTTTAGCAGTTTTGAAGACTTTATGGTCTTCGCCACCGAGAAGAGTATTTCACTCAAGAGTGATGAGATAGCTCTCTCGGAAGCCAGGAAACAAAAACTTTCTGCCATTCTGGGGATTTTAGACCCTACAGGAGGAGGGAGATTATCTTATGTGAATAATACCCGATTACCCGTTACACTGGTTCCCAGCGAATTAGTAGGCGGACAATCTGGTTCCTTTGAGAATGTTCAGTTTGGCTTACAGTATGAAACCCAATTCGCAGCAGAGATAGACATAAAACTGTTGAATCTTGCTGGCTGGTCTGGAATGAGCCTGGCTAACATAAGGATTGATCTGGAAGAAACTAACAAACAACTTTCCAGAAAGGAATTATTTGATCATGCGGCTACCCTTTATTACCAAATCCTCAGCCTCCAGGCTCAGGAGGTAAGTGCCCAAACTAACCTGGAGAAAGCAGACAGTATCCGGCAATCAGTCATTCTGCGGTTTGAGAAAGGCCTGGCTAGCCAACAAGAGGTAAATGAAGCAGAGGTGAATTACCTTAGACTCGCGCAATCAGAGACAGACATTTCCTACCTCACCGATTTACAATACCAGGCGCTTAACATTTTATGTGATATCTCTGAGAAGGAAGAAATACAGATTCTGGCAGGTGAGAGGTCTATGGGTGAGCTTAAAGAAGTTGATGTCCTTTCTAATGAACTTCAGATAAAGCAAGCATTCTTAAATGAACAGTATGCTCGGATACACCTAAGAAAAACCAAACTCGAATTTGCGCCAACCTTATCTTT
>JBCBKZ010000778.1:0-2942 GCA_038520955.1 Bacteroidota bacterium
CTTTAACCAATTTATGTTAGAAACTTCCTATTTATCCTCTCCGAAACCGGAGAATTCACTTCTATTGCCTCTTCGGCCTTTACGCTTTTTCTGATTGATTCTGTAAGTAAAGCCTACAAATACCTGCTGGATGACACGCCATCTCCCTTCTCTGTAAAGGAAGAAATTATCTCCAAATGCCTCGTACTGGAAAAGGGCACTATTCAGGACATCTCTTACTCTTAGGTTGATGGTTCCTTTTCCCTTCAGCACATCTCTGCTGATCCCTATATCCGTGTAGAAGAAATCTAATCTGTTTCCCTGTGGATTCTTCTCTGGGCCTCTGTAGTTCAGGGTAAGTTGGGCATCCGTTTTCGCATCTATTTTGAACTGAGCATTCATACGGCTGGTCCAGCTAAAGAAGCGGGTAACCTCTTCAAATCCTGCGGCGTTACCGTTCACCACGCCTCTGTAGAAATTAGAATTAGAGGTTAGGTTTAGCCAGTTCCCCAATTCGAGGTTTATGCCTACTTCTAATCCATAGTCCTGACGAGTACCCAGGTTTTCAGTGGTTCTGATAATGATCTCCTGCGTGTTTCCCGAAAGGTCAGTTTGGGTCTCTCTACGTGCAATTCGTTGGATCAGGTCCTTGGTGTCCCTTGCATATAAACTCATGTTGAGAGAGACCTTCTCGAAATACTTAATGTAGTTGATTTCGTAAGAGTCAGTAAACTCAGGTTGTAGGTTAGGATTTCCCGTACGCTGACTTAGTGGGTTGGAGAAAGAAAGAAAAGGGTTCAGGTCCCAGAATCTAGGCCTTCTTACTCTTCTGCTATAGCTAAGCTGAAGGGAGTTTTCTCCGGGGAGTTCATAGTTAAAGAAAACGCTGGGGAACAGGTTGGTATAGTTCTGCTCATTTCTCTCACCTGTCTCCTTAAGCTCAGTCAGTACATCTGTGTGTTCCAGACGTAGACCTACCTGGTAGCTGAGTTTGTTGATCTTATCTCCGTAGCTGGCGTAGGCAGCATATATGTCTTCATCATATCTGAACTGATTACTTAGCCTTGGATCTCTCTCCCAAACCTGTGTTTCTACATTGAAATCCTCCACTCTATACTCCGTGTCTATTCTCCTAATCCCTGTTCTTACTCCCGCCTCAAACTTTTTGGTTTTAGAGATGGGGTGCTCGTAGTCAGACTGAAAGGTCCAGTCTTCAGTGTTTTCCTCATTCAGTATGTCCTGAAGATCCTGGGGAGCTTCTATAGGATTTCTGGTGATGATGTCTAATTCCTGGTTTTCTGCCTCCATGGCTTCTCTCTCCCATCCGTTAGAGTAAATCAGGGAGGTGGTCCATTTTCTTCCTTTCTGTGCAAATTTTTTCTCCCAGGTTAAATTGTAGTCCAGGTCTTCGTCGTCTTCCTCTTCATAGGAGTTTCTGGCTCCGAGAGAATCAAGGACGAGCGAATTATTTAGACGACTATAGAAAATGTCAGAATCATTAAAGTCATCTCCTGTGCGGTAACTTAATGAGCCTGTAAGGGTGTTGTATTTATTGATCTGATAATCCAGCCCAAACCTAAGGTTATAGGAAAGGCCTCCTCTCATTCTATCCTCATCTGTTTCCAGAATCTCTACCAGGTTTCCATCATTATCCAGATCCTGTCTTCTTTCATAAGCAGGTCTTGGTGTGTTTCTGTACCTAAGCCCCGCTCCTGCGAAAAGATTTAGCTTATTAATTCTGTAATTAATATTCGCAGAGGCATTATGCTGATCAGGATATCCAGCAGAAGCATTGAGGCTTCCGTTCCAGCCTTTTCGCTGATCTTTTTTCAGGATGATGTTGATGACACCTGCATTTCCTTCAGCTTCATATCTGGCAGACGGATTAGTTACAATCTCCACTCTGTCTATCTGGTCTGCTGGAATCTGTTGGAGAGCATCTGCGCTCGACATGAGAGAGGGCCTACCGTTAATGAGGATTCTGACAGAGTTACTCCCCCGGAGGCTTACTTCTCCCTCGATGTCTACCGTTACAGAAGGTATATTGTCTAGTAGGTCAGAGGCTGTTCCCCCTATAGTATTCAGGTCTTTGCCTACATTGAAAACTCGTTTGTCAAGCGCAAACTGTACCCTTGATTTCTGAGTGGTAATCTCTACCTCATCCAGGGTGGTGGAGGCAGAAGTCAATACTATTTCTTGAGTTTTGACAAAGGGTTTTTCTTCACTCAGACTGATGGGAGATAAGTACTGTTCTTCAAAGCCTATGAAGTTTACCTTAATCAGATAGATCCCCTTTGGCGCTTCCAGTTCAAATTTCCCATTTGCATCAGTAACGATTCCGCCCTTGAAGCTGGAATCCTTAGCAGCCAGGAGGGAGATGGTGGCATACTCCAGGTTTTTCCCTTCCTCATTTTTTACCTGCCCAACGATTTTAAATTTGGCAGATCTGCCCTGTGGGCTCCTTCCCTGTCTTTGTCCTTGCCCAAATGAGAAAACAAGAAGTAGAGATAATCCTAAGAAAACACTCAGTGTGCGAAGCATATACGCTTAAAGTTGTAAGTTTGGATAAGTTACAACGCGAAAGTACGAGGAGAGTTTGATACAAATTGGTAGGAAATCTGAAGGAATCTTGAAGTGTTAGCTTTCTGCTAAAAATGAACAATGATAGAATGCTTTCCTTCATCGAAATCATAGCCTACATGGAAGTGGCTGGTCGTACATATCTTCTTCACAATAGCCAATCCTAATCCAAGCGACTTCCCATCATGTTTCCCCTTTTTGAATCTGTCAAATAATTCATCTGTGGGGATTCCGGGAGCCTTTCCCGAATTATGAACCTCAAATGTATTCGCACTCAGGTATATAGAGAGTTCTCCGCCATCATGGTTGTGCTTGATGGCATTCTCCAGCAGATTTTGGACCAACATCTCTGCCAAATAAGGATCCATCTGGATGAATATTCC
>JBCBKZ010000779.1:0-2930 GCA_038520955.1 Bacteroidota bacterium
CTTAGTCTAATACTTTAACAGTAACAACATGTCTAAAGATCAAAAAAGCGGAAAGAGAGTATCTCATGTGACTAAGAAGTATTTGTCTCCTATGGCAATCAAAGCAGGTAAGATGGCGAAATCGCCTATGTACTTACCTGGTGATTTACCCATTCCCATACCAGGAAGTGAGACAGATACCCTGACTGAGCCGTCAGTCGCTAGTGAAATGCCCAAGGCTTCTCCCGTCAAGATTGGGAAGTCGCCCATGTTTGCAACAGGAGAGAGTTATGAGCACCCTCCAGTTGAGATTGAAAACTAATTCACCCCCTTTTTTCATTGTTCAACCTTATTAACCCCATTACAATTATGGCAAATATTTCAAATGTTAGCCTTCAGGTAGGGAGAGTATCTTCTGCCACAGAGTTTGCCAGACTTACGATTACCGTAAGCTGGACTTCAAGAGAGGTAAGCGATAACTACTGGTATCTCCTAAGAGGATTTCTGGTAGAAAGAGATGATGGTCGTGACTTTTTTGACACACTGCCTGATGGAAACATACACTGGCATAACGTAGGTAACCTTGATGATTTCGTAGGTACTGTAGGAAGTCAGTGGGTACGTCCTAATGGGCTAACTACCAGAACCTTCACATTTAACCGTAACTGGAATTTCGGTGACCAGGAGGGTGGGAGTGAAGAGTACTTTGGGGTAGCTACCATTGTCCCTGAAACTCGTGGAGATGTAAGATTCTCTCCAGAGGTTTCTGCCAACCTAGGCTAAAATCATGCACAATCATGTTGGTAAATCTTAGGTGACTTACCTAAAGGGGAGTACAAGTGTACTTCCCTTTCTGTTATTACAAAACAATTCAAATAATATCTATAGTTTCTTTCTACAGGTTACCTAAGGTCATTCTTTCTCATAAACAGACACTTACCTACCTCAGCCTATGAAATGCTCACTTGTCCTTGTATGCCTTTTTTTGCTCTCTGCCTGTGTTCCTCATGCTAAAGATACTTCCTATAATCCTGCCACTTTAGAGACAGATAGACATGTAAATGTCAGATTCGGATTTACAGTAGAATACCCTCCATATTGGGACAGAAGAGATTCAGAGAGTGGAGATGGGAGCAGCTTTGTAGATCCAAAGAACCCACTGGCGAGTTTCTCCGCTTGGGGAAGCTATAATGCTGGCAATCTCAAGAATATCTATGAACTCATGGAGGAGGAGAAAGAATTTATCCTTCATTCTGAGTGGAAGGATGAATGCACCATGGAGTATGAATCAGAATCCGGGAAATATGCCATGGTCAAGAACGGCGAGAAAGTGTACAAGACTAACATTCCCGGATACCGTATGCGCTATACATGCTCTGAAGCAGGCGCCTCCTATACCTACCTCAAGACCTTCTGTATGCATGATGATATCATCATTGAAGCACAGGGACAGTGCCCTTCAGATCAGTATGAGCAATACGAAGATCTGTTTTTAAAACTTACTTCCAGCTTGACCAAGATTTCGCCAGGGGAAGTGGTTGAATAAAGGGATTGCTACAGCCTTAGAAATTTATTAGGCTTTATCTACCTATACCTAATCACCCTATACACTTCTCCCTCCTCATACACATCTTTTCCCATAGGTAACTCTATGAAGGCGTCGGCATCTACCAGATTGGCGAGGTCTCCTGAACCGTGTCCTTCTACAGGTATGGCCCAAAGTGTTCCTGAGGCATCTGACTCCAGGCTTACCTGCGCAAAGTAGGTCAGATCAGGCTTGAAGTTGATGGGCGCTTTTAGTTTCGCGTGCATAGGCTTTTCTACCTGTGCGCCTATGGAGGCATATAGCCAGGGAAGTACATAACGCTGGGTACACATAAAGGAAGAAACCGGATTGCCAGGTAAGGCAAATACCATGGTATTCTCTCGCTTCCCAAACCAGAAAGGCTTTCCGGGACGCTGACGTATTTTATGGAAGAGCTTTTCTACTCCTAAGCGGGAAAGGGCTTCTGGCAGAAAGTCAAACTTCCCCTTAGAGACGCCACCGCTTAGAATCACGATGTCATATTTGTTGAGAATGGCTTCCAATTCTCTCAGGATTTCTTCCATGTCATCCTTCAGGTGATGCTGGTCCACCGCTATACCCATGTGCGCAAAGGAGGAAGTAAGTCTATAGACATTAGATCTTCTGATCTGATGGGGTAGGGGTGTTTCATTGACTTCTACTAGCTCATCTCCAGATGAAATGATCATCATGGAAGGAAGCTTCGCCACCTTTATTTCGTGTTTACCCACAGAGGCACAGACGCCTATTTCTGCAGGAGAGATCACAGTACCCGCTTGAATGATGACCTCCCCCTCTTTTCTGTCTTCCCCTTGATAGTGGATGTTTTGGCCCTGAGTGATACCAGAGTCTTCCAGGACGGCAATTCCATCCATCATCTTGATATCCTCATACATGATGACCGTATCTGTAGCTTCCGGCATCACGGCCCCTGTCATTACTTCTATGCAACCATCAGCTTCAGGTAATACCATCTGTGGAGAGCCGGCTGGTGCTACTCCTTTCACCTGAAAGGCACGCTTTCCACCTTCGTAAGCCGCATAGTTGATGGCTATTCCATCGCGGGTTACGCGATCATAAGGAGGGAGTTCTCTATCTGCCTGTATATTCTCCCTGAGGGTTCTACCTATAGCCTGATGTAATGGGACGGTCTCTGTTCCGTATTCCTGGATATGGTCGGAGATAATTCTGGAAGCTTCTTCTACTAAAATCATATATATAGCGAGTCTAAAAAAGGAATTCTGTAAATTATAAAGTTTTACAGAAGAACATAAAGACCTCCTTCTCTGTTTTGGATAATTATGGTAAATCCGCAGGAAATACGAAAAGACTTTCCCATTTTTCAGACATATCCTGACTTAGTCTATCTGGATAATGCGGCTACTAC
>JBCBKZ010000077.1:0-12689 GCA_038520955.1 Bacteroidota bacterium
GGGGAACAGTAGATTCTCTACCTGGCTTTATGCAATTACCTATAACTACTGTGTAGAACAGTACAGAAAAATACATAAAGTCAAGAAGGTAGATATAGATGACAGATTAGATGTTCCAGATGATGATGATGAGAAGGAGCTACTGTCTATTAGAGCTGAGCACCTGAAGAAGGCACTAGATATGATCTCTCCGGAAGATAAGATGATCCTCCTGATGAAATATCAGGATGATACGCCTATTAAAGAAATCATGACTACATTGGAGATTTCAGAAAGTGCCGTAAAAATGCGCCTTGCTAGAGCAAGAAAGAGAGTGAGAGAAATTGTAAAGGAAATGGAAGCGATCTTGTAATGGGAAACAATTTTAAGGACATAGAGCCCCGGGCGGTACTTCCTGATAGAATAAGGGAAGAAACACTTGGCCAGCTAGAGACCATAAAACTCTTGATGGGGATGGTGGACCTGTTTACCAGTAAAGCAGGCTCAACCATAGGTGCGTCCTTATCTGCGTCTGTTTCACAACCCTCTCTACCTTCTGAAACCTTACCTAACAGGCTGTTAAGTGATCCTGAAGAATCTTCTGATGAAGATGGTAATGCTGATAATCAATCTGAAGACTAGCATTTTATCTGAAAGCATCTACCTAATTTACCTCACATGAACCACTCATTTTCCATTCAACTCCTCCAGACGAGCTTTACGGAAAAGATCATGAGCTCCTTTTCCAACGTAATAGGTGAACTCATGGCAGTCCTGCCTGACTTGATTGGCGCCATCCTGATTCTCCTGATTGGTTGGATATTGTCTAAAGTGGTTTCCTCTATAATAGCCAAAGTTCTCACTAAGATTGGACTAGATAAACTGGCTGATAAACTCAACGAAACTGAGACCTTCACAGAAAATCATATCTCTGTAAAACCGGTAGGCATCATCAAGAACTTCATTTACTGGGTGCTGATGCTGATCTTTATTCTTTCTGCAGCAGAAACCATAGGACTGAACATTGTTACGGAACAGGTAGGCGCCTTGATAGCTTACTTACCTAAACTCTTTACCGCTTTCATCATTCTGGCTATAGGCTTTTACATAGCTGATGCCATTAAAGGGATGATTGCCCGCTCCGCCAAGACTTTCGGAATTTCTGCCTGGAGAGCCATGAGCAACGGAGTATTCTACATCCTCCTCATTGCTATCATCATTACCTCACTGAATCAGGCTGGCATTAATACAGACATCATTACGTCCAATATTTACATCATACTAGGCGGTGTTTTCCTGGCCTTTGCTATTGCCTATGGGTTTGCTGCCAGAAACGTCTTATCCAGTATCCTGACCTCTTTCTACACCAGAGGAAACTTTGAGGTAGGTCAGGTAATTAGCATAGACGGCTTCAAGGGACAGATAGTCAAAATGACCAACGTCTCCCTCACCCTCTTTACTGGAAAGGAGTACGTAGTATTCCCATTGAGTAGATTGATTAATGACAAAGTCATTATCCATCAGGAAAAACTGGACTTCAATAATTTCCTGGAAGAATAACCTAGACAGCTACTATTTTTCCATCTGTTATTTGGGCACTTCTGTCGGCTTTGGCTGCCAGCTCCTGATTATGCGTAGCTATCAGGAAGCTTACGTTCATACTATGGGCCAGCTCAAAGATGAGCTCATATAAGGCATGGCTGTTGGCGCTGTCCAGATTTCCGGTAGGCTCATCTGCTAGTACCAACTTAGGATCATTGATGATGGCTCTGGCTACGGCTACCCGCTGTTGTTCCCCTCCAGAAAGAGCGGAAGGCTTATGCTGTAAGCGTTCCTTTAGACCGAGTCTATCCAGTAAAGCAGTAGCTTTATCTATGGCAGCATTTTTATTCACGCCAGCTATGAAGGCGGGAATGCAGACATTTTCAAGTGCAGTAAACTCTGGCAGCAAATGGTGGAATTGAAAAATAAACCCCAGGTGTTCATTCCTAAAGGTAGCCTGTTGCTTGCGATTAAGGCCGAGTATGTCTCTTCCTTCAAACTGAACTTCTCCTTTATCTGCCTGATCCAGGGTCCCCAATACCTGAAGGAGGGTACTCTTCCCTGCTCCTGAAGTACCCACTAACGCCATGACCTCCCCAGTAGATAATTCTATATCTACTCCCTTTAAGACATGAAGACTACCGTAATACTTTTCAATTCCTTTTGCTGTAAGCATGGTCAAAAATAGAAAAATTCTCTTAGGGAAAGGGGATTCCTCATATTCTCCCTATATCAGAAGAGAAAAAGCTTTACAGACAGAGTCAGGATGCTACATGTCAGCTACCTCCAGGCTTTTTAGTATCTACCAGAAAGCAGACAAAATTGACCACCATGGGCCTACCTACCCTATTCAGACCTATCATAATGACCTTCTTCCTGGGAGGCTTTTTGGCGTGTGAGAATCCCGCAGTAGATGGGCCTATCATTACGCCTCCTGCCCCACCGGTCATTGAAAGCAGGGAGGTAAGCGTGCAATGGGATCCATCAGTTACTTATCAGACCATGCAGGGATTTGGAGGATTTGGTGCCCAGAAGGTGTGGTGGGGGAGTGAACCCTTTTTCACTCCTGACTTTGTAGATCAGATGGTCAATGAACTGGGGGTTACCATTCTGCGAGATAACATTCCCATTTCATTCGAGCATGTAAATGACAACGATGACCCCAATGATCTGGACCTATCCGCCTTCAATATCACCTCAGATATTCCGGGAGTAGATAGCCATCTGGGCCAACACCTACCCTACCTAAAGGCCATGAAGGAAGCAGGAGTGGAGAAATTCATCTCCACGGTTTGGTCGCCCCCCATTTGGATGAAACACAATGACCATAGGGGAAATGGTACGAACGACCAAAATAGTTCCCCGGAATACACAGACAGGCCGGGCCCTACCACTAACCAGCTGAAGTTGGAAAACTATGAAGAATTTGCGGAGTACTGTGTGGCATATGTAAAAATCCTCAAACAGGAAGCGGGTATAGACTTATATGCTTTGAGCGTCCAAAATGAACCTCGTTTCTCCCAGTTTTATGCCTCCTGTGTACATAGCTTTAGCAGCCTAAAAGAATTAATTAAAGTAGTGGGTCTCAGATTTGAACAGGAAGGCATAGAAACCAAGCTATTTGCGCCGGAAGATGTGCAGAGCATTTGGCATATCCGCCAATACCTGGAAGCCATTATGAATGATCCTGAAGCCAAGAGATTGACGGATATTTTTGCTATCCACAACTACCGTAACAATGGTATAGACCCTTCTGATGAGGGCCCCACCAGTTGGCAGGAAACTTTCCAATTAGCCGAGCAGGCTGATAAAGAAGTCTGGATGACGGAAACTTCTGGCTTTGATGCTTTAAGTATGGATGGAGGACTGGAACTGGCAAAGTCCATGTACAACGCCATAGAATACGGGAACGCCTCTGCCTGGGTTTACTGGCAAATGAGTGAAGGAGGTAATCAGGCCTTTCTACAAGATGGAAAAAGAACCTACCTGTATCATGTATCGCGTCATTTTTACAGACACATCCGACCCGGTTTTCAACGGATTGGCGTCACTGATGACGATGATGACCTCCTCTGTCTGGCATTTACACAGGAAGAGAAACTGGTCATATTAATGGTGAATACTGGAGATAAGGAGCTTTCCATTAGTCTTAATGGTCCTATGACAGATAAGAGACTGGAACTTATCCAAACCATAGCAGATGAGCCTTATGTGTCAAAAGGGGAAGTAACGCTAGTAACAGGGATAAATCTCCCCCCACATAGCATCATTACCCTCACAGAATAAATGGATAGCCTATTCTACCGAGTAAGTTCTGTAGGATTCAAAGAAGCCATTGGTAGAAGTTAATCCCTTGATCTCAATCAGGAAGTCTCCTTTCAAGTCAGACTGAGGGAAATTCACACTCAATTTCCCATCTTCATTCAACCTTATTTCTCCATCCCAAAAAAGTATGGGTCTTAGGTCCGGTGTTTCCTGATTATTCTCTGAAACAAGGAATCTATTCCTACTTGCGTAGGCTTCCAACTCATAGGTGGGTAGGAAATCAATCTTCCCGGTGAAATTTTGTCTTCCCTTGGTAAATAAGCGTATGACTCCCCTTCCCTGCCCCATGGGACCGAACCGAGGAAACATGGCCTCATGAGATCCGAAGACTTCAATAAGGTCCACATTATTCCAATTTACTTCCCATAACTGTGTGATGTCCTTCATCAGGTAATCATCCAAAAATATGAGCGGCGGCTGCGTAAATCTTGTCCGTGAATCAAAGTTGAGCATACGGATGGACTTACCCTCCTTGGTATTCACCATTTTGACGGCAGGAGCTAATACCTCCTTGAAAAAAGCCTCCAGATCTTTAAAGGCCAGGTACTTTTGAGAAGAGTATGACTTGTCAGGTTTGTTTCTTACCAGGGTATACTCTTCTTCTATCGCCTCCAGCGTACTTATCTGGAAGAGGCGCTCCACCAATTTTCTTCTTTGAGACCAATAGAGGTAATTTTTCTGGGCTTCAGATAGTTCCTGCATTTTAGGAATCTTCGGAAGGGAGATTTCCAGATCTGAAAGTTGGCTCCATTTCGCCTGAAAGTTATGGTCTGGAAAAGGGCTGGCATCCAGCAATTGGAAATGTTGAGTTCCAGATCTTTTGGGCAGATTCAACATGAGCTTTCCGTCAGATACTTTAGCCAATATCTGGCTGTCTTGCTCTACCCAGTACACATTAACTGTGGCAGGGATGATCCCCCCATCTGGTTTGGACAGATCTACTGACACATTCCAGCTGTCTGAAGCTTGCCCTCCTAAGGAAGACTGTGGAACGAAAGAACCAGTTAACCAGTTCATCTCCTCCATTCCCACTTGCGAAAGATGACGAACCACTACGGAAACTTTTGCATTAGCCCCTCCGGGTATTTTCAGCTCTATATTTTGGCTTTCTCCGGTAGAGGTAGTCGATAGCTGTCCATCAGCTTTTAGTCCTGAAGAAGGCATTTCTCCCGAAAGGTCTAGCTCAGAGGTTGCTTCTGAGATCTGGATACTTTGTAATTGGGAGGGATGAAGAATGGGTAGAATAGCATCTTGAACGTATACTTGTCCCGGATTCACATCCGGGCTTACAAATCGTAACAGATAGTTCCCCGCTTCAAGGGTTTCATCCAAGTACATATCCCCTACAGCCTTTCCTCCTTCTATGGAAACAAGATGATCCTGAACCTGCTTGCCTGACTCATCATAAAGAGAGATGAGAAGATTTCCTTTAGCTACAGCATTTCCATTTTCTCCTAATAGGTAAGCAGAAAACCATATCCTTTCTCCTGCTACGTAAAAAGGCTTATCCGTATGCAGGGAAATAGGTTCCTGCCCTTCTACTGGCAAAAAGGCGAGTACTAATAGGAGCGTAACCAGTATGCTATTCTTGTACATATGAGTAGTAATCAATTTCATCATTTGATCAGGGTAAATAATGAGGTCTTTCCATGGTATAGTTGGGGATTAACCAACAAGCCAAACAGGGTGCATAGTATACACAGGGTCTAAACCTGACTGGCTGACAGTAAGGCGGCACAAAATTCATGTCCAGGTCGGTAGGAAAAATCAGGACTCTGGCAGTATCTGCATTTACCGCTTCAAAGTTTCCAAGAATGATTTCTCCCGGATCATCAGGATTAAATATATTTCCCCTCACGGGAGACGGAGGCACATCAAAAATACTTCCTCCCGGACTGGAAACCTTAGATATATCCTGCCAATAACTAAACGATGATCGGGAAGTGGATTTCTGAATGACCGAGAATACACTGAGCTGGTTAAAGGTGGAGTCAAGTCTTTTTCTCCCCACCCATATCCGCTCTACAGGCCCTACCTGAAAGTCATCTCCATCCAGTAGTACCACCTCTTCAGGCTGAGATTTCCCCTCAAGGATATAGCAGGTACTAGGAAACCTCCTAGGATCACATGGAGGTTTGGGCCAGTCCACCTCTCTGAACACATATACCCTGTCTGTTTCAAACCTTAGTAAGGCAGATTCTTCACTTGAAGGTATTTCTACATCCACAAATACATCTACAAACTTAGTCTGTACAGGATTTCCAAATTCATTCGTAAACACATCTGTAGTTACCTCAAAATAAGATCGCTCAATGGGAATAGGCTGTGGGATTCTTTCTACACCAGACTGATACGTTCTTCCATCCGCTAAGGCTACTGTTAGGTAAAATGATTCTCCTACCTGAACAGGCCTGTTTTCACTATTCCATGTATATACACCTGCGTCTTTCTCCTCAAAGGGATAGGAATTCCCTCGCTCATCAATCACGGCTACACTAGCTCCTTTTACATATTCCGGAATGAGATCTCCAAATGGACTGGAAATAAAAATCTCTACCTGATGAGTAACCGCTCCAGGAGAAATATTTCCAGTAATGACCAGCTCTGAATCCAACTCTGGTTCCTCCAGTTCGATGGCTTCTATACAGCCCATGGAAGGCAAAAGGAGACCTAGCAGAAAAATCTGGAAAATAAAAATATAGATATGTCTCTTTACACTTCTCATTTCTTATGGCATAAATGAGGGTCTCTCGTATGAACTGTTAGGAATCATCCAGCAGTTCATACATGGCGCATAATAATCACAAGGTCTCCACCAGATTCTTTTACAGGCGGGTGGAATAGAATTAGGTGCTAAATCATTAGTAAAGACCAGGGCTGTAGCGGAGTCTATATTAACCGCTTCAAAGAATCCCAATACCGTCTCTCCAGGATTATTTACATTAAATACATTCCCCCTTACAGCTGCTGGTGGAGCATCAAAAATATCACCTGACTGTGTAATCACGCTGGATACATCCTCCCAAAACTCGAAAGAAGGCTGTGAGATAACTTTCTGTTGAACGAGAAAGGCTCCCAATTGATTAAAGGTAGAATCCAGCCGTTTTCTCCCTACCCAGATATTTTCTACTATACCCCTAGCATAATCCCTACTGTCAAACAACAGTACTTCCTCCGGCTGCATTTTACCATCATGTATGTAGCAGGTACTTGGATATACCCTGGCATCACAAGGAGGCTTAGGCCATTCCACTTCCCGGAACTTGTAGAAGTTATCCGTTTCCCACCTTAGAAAAACGGGTCTTTCAGATTGGCTTACATCTATATCTATAAAAACGTCTACGTATTTTCCACTGACAGCATTCCCTAAGTCATTAGCTATTTCATCTGTTCTGACTTCATAGCGTATATCCTTAACCTTGAATGCAGGTAGAATTTCCTCTATATCAGATTGGTATTGATTCCCATTAGTAAGGGTAAATTGAAGGAAGAACTTATCTCCCACTATAATGGGTCTATCTATATTATACCAGGTATAAACACCCTCCTCTTCTTCTTCGAAAGCATACTTACTCCCGTCTTCATCCACAATCTCTACCTTTGCTCCTGTTTGGGGAATAGGAACCGTATTCCCAAACCTCTGAGATTCTCCTAAATGGATTATCTGCCTCCCAACCCCAGCGGTTACACTTCCATTGACAATCAGAAGGCTTTCCACTTCATCCGGTGCCTGTAAACTCACAGACTCCACACAGCTCACCCAGCCACCTGCTCCCAATGTCAGCAGAATGAATATCAGTGGATGTATTGGCAAGCATACTCTCATCTTATTGGAGAAATGAAGGTCTTATATAGGTACTATTAGGAATGAGTATACAATTCAAACAGGGTGGATAATAGGTACATGGATCAAACCAACGCGGGAAGCAGTAAGGAGGTACTTGTGCCGGAGCAAGGTCCTGTCGCCAAATATCGTACCTGATCGTATCCACATTCACAGCCTGAAATTGTCCCAGAACTATTTCTCCCGGATCATCTACATTCACCATGTTTCCTCTCACAGCGGCCGGAGGGGTATCAAATGCCCTTCCACTCTGTTCTTGCACCAGGGCAACATCACGATAGTATTCATAGGACTTAGCCGAGAATGAATGCTGGTAGATGGAAAAAATATTTCTCTGGTTAAAAGTAGAATCGAAAGCTTTCCGCCCTACCCAAATCCCTTCTATCAGGCCTTTCTTTTTATCCGAACCATCGAAGGTGACCACCTCCTTGGGTTGGGTAAAGCCATCATACACAAAACATGTCCTGGGAATATTAGGCAAGCCACAACGGGTATCTGTGATAGCTGCCTCAATGAAGAGATAGATATTTTCTGTCTCCCACCTCAGAAACACAGGAGCGTCTGTATCTGGGACATCTATGTCCACAAACACATCTATAAACCTGTCTATGACTGGATTTCCTATCTCATTGACTACTTCTTCATCAGTCAATTCAAAATATACATCCTTTACAGGGACATTCTCGGGAACCAATTCATTTGTGGACTGGAGCCGCCTTCCATCTCTCAGTTCCACGAATAGGGTGAAGCTATCTCCAACTTCTACTGGTCTGTCAGTATTATCCCAAGTATAGGTTCCTTCCTCTGTTTCCTGAAAGGTATATTGTTTCCCATGCTGATCAATGATATATACATTTGCCCCTATTTCCGGTTTATCTACTACTGACCTAAAAGGCCGGGTCATACCTATTTTGACTATCTGTTCTCCTACTCCTTTGGATACTCTTCCATCAATAACCAGTTCTTCCTCATAGGAGTCAGTGGTCAGGTCTACGGCTTCTATACATGCAGTTAGAGAAAGACAAATCCCCAGACAAGACAGCACGAATAACTTCCTTAGCATGTGAGTATATTCACTTACCATCAGTACCCAACTGTATGTCTTCGCTTGCTGCATGATCAGGGAAAGAAAGCGGGTCTTACCGGTGAACTATTTTTAATCACTTGACAATTATCACATGGCCTGTAGAAAGTACAGGGGTCCCACCATAAGGGTCTGCAGTACCTGGGAGGAACATATTCTGGAGCCAGATCTGTCTTATAGATTAAAAGATGAGCCGTATCAGTATTGGCTACCTGAAATGAGCCTAACACCTGCTCCAGCGGATTATCTACATTGGTAATATTTCCTCTGACAGGTGCTGGTGGAGAATCAAAAATCCCTCCTCCCTGAGAAATCACCTTATTCACATCTTCCCAATAAGCAAAGGAAGACTTGGTCATACTATGCTGAACTACCTCAAATCCATTTAACTGATTGAAGGTAGAATCCAATTGTTTTCGACCTACCCAAATTCTGTTAATCTCTGTATTTACGTTTTCTCTTCCATCCAGGAGAAGTACCTCTTCTGGCTGCATTTTGCCGTCGTATATGTAGCAGACTTTAGGCGTGTAAAATGGATTACAGGGTGGTTTTGGTTTATCTACTTCCCAGAATAAATACACATTATCTGTTTCCCATCTCAATAGGCTAGCGGTTTCTGCCCCTGTCAGGTCTACATCTATATACACATCCACAAAGTCCTTGGTCAGGGGATTACCAATTTCATTGATAAACTGGTCCTGATTCACTTCATAGTAGATATTTTTAATGGGGACACCACCGGGAACTGTTTCCGTGGTAGAGATAAAACTCTCTCCACTTCTAGTATTGATATTTAAGGTAAATACCTCTCCTGCAAGGATAGGTCTGTTTGTATTCTCCCAAATGTAGGTCCCAGAACTTTCTTCCGTAAAGGCGTAAGTATTCCCCTGCTCATCAGTTACTGATACATTTGCCCCTTCTTCAGGAGCTGGAATTACTATCCCAAATTCCTGGGTGAATCCTAATTCTACCACATTTCTACCTGTACCTGCGTACAGCACCGCATGAACCACAAACTCCTTCTCTCCGGGTGTTTCTTCTTTTAATTCTACTGCTTCTATGCATCCACTCAGGTAGCTGAGGGAAACTGCCAATAGACCATATATGCACAGTCGTCTCATCATTCCTAGAATCTAAGGTTATAAGTAACAGATGGAATCATAGTTCCTATCACAGACAGCCTGAACGCTCTGGAAACACCATCATCTCTCCTAAAGAAAATAGAGAAGGGGTTTCTTCTGGCATACAGGTTATAAATAGCAAAGGTGTAAGAGCTTTTAAATTTCCGTCTCTTAATGATGCCATTATCTGTAGTCCAGGAGAGGTCTAACCTGTGATAGTCTGGAATTCTAAATGCATTCCTAAAAGAATACTGCGGAACCAGGGTATTCCCTATCTGGTAATTCCCTACTGGGGCAGTTACGGGTCTGCCACTTTCATAAGTAAAGTTTAAAGAAACGGTATTACGTGTATTTGCCTGAACAGTGGCTAACAGGTTTAACTGATGTGGTTTTTCCCAATTGGCGGGGAACCAATCCCCCTCATTGATGATTTCAGAAGGAAACTGTCCTATGGCTCGCAGCTGAGTTCTGGCATATGCATAAGCTATCCACCCTCTCAACTTACCGGAGGTCTTCTTCACACTCAGCTCCACTCCGTAAGCTCTGCTTTCGGCCGGTAATACTTCTGTTTCCAATTGAGGATTTAACAGGAGTTCTGGTAAATCTTTATAAGATACGACATCTTTTCCCTGCCTGTAATAGGCTTCCAATGAGGTTTCCCAGAGGTTAGAGGCAAAGTTTCTATAGTAGCCTATGGAATAATTATCTGATACAGTGGGGGGAATATAGCGGGTACTTATCTGCCAAAAGTCTACCGGAGTAGTAGCCGTAGTATTGGAGATTAAATGAATGTACTGCCGCATTCTATTATAGCTTAACTTCAAGCTGCTGGTCTCATCTAATAACCATCTGAAGGAGATTCGGGGTTCTAGCCCACTGTAGTTTTGCACATTATCCCCACTAGCGAATAGAACAGAGTCTGTAGTGGTGAAGACCTCCCTTGGAGCACCCTCTTCATACTCATAAGAAAGTTCCGGTCCGGTTTGTTGGAAGGAACTGTATCTCAGCCCTATAGAAATCCCGAAGAGGTCATTGATGTCTATTTCATCCTCTATGAAAAAAGAAAGTTCATTTCCCTGGTCTTTATCTAAGGTTCTGGACAGTATGGAAGACTGGTCCCCACGAGGATTGATGGTTTCCGGTCTCATTTCATACCTTACCCATTCTGCTCCAAACTCAAACCTGTGTCCGGGAATGGGGTTATAGTTGAAGGTAGGTTTCACCTTATAGAAGTCTATTCCATTCTCCAGGGTGAAAGCAGCCTGTCCTTCTGGTTCATAAAGATCACTTTTGTAAGAGCCAGTGGAAATAGACACCAGAGAGGTCAGTTCATCACTAAAGATTTGTCTCCACTCAGCATGTCCTACGGTGGACTCCCACCCATACCCAAACTCATCACTGAAGCTAAACTCATCCGCAGATTGAAACCAGGAAGCAGAGATTCTGGCCTCATCACTTAGCCGCCAACTCAGTTTTGCATTTATGTCATTAAAGGAGGCACTACTGCTATTTACTTCAGGGTCATTTGCCAAACCTAACAACCAGTCTGAGTAAGAAAAACGACCTGCCACATTAAAGGAAACTTTGTCCCTCAGAATGGGGCCCTCCAGTTGCAAGCGTGAAGCAAATAGTCCTATCCCTCCACTCCCATGGAAGTTCTCCAGGTCTCCGTCTTTTACTTTAACTTCCATCACAGAGGAGTTACGTCCTCCAAATCTGGCAGGGACGTGTCCTTTAAAGAGAGATACTTTCTCCATAGCGTCAGCATGGAAAACGGAGAAAAATCCGAGTGCGTGGCTGGAATTGAAAATGAGGCCATCATCCATCATGATGAGGTTTTGGCCTACCCCACCCCCTCTCACATTAAAACCACTGGCACCTTCTCCTACCGAAGAGACTCCTGGTAAACTGATCAAACTTTTCACCAGGTCCGTTTCTCCCATGAAGGCGGGAATTTCTTTTATGCTCTTTATGCTAAGCTCAGTAAGCCCTACATCCAGAGTCCGGATGTTAGCGTCTGTAGATCTGGCCTGTACCAAGACTTCTTCCAGGCTATAGGGTTCCTCACTAATTTCCATTTCCAGAGAATCCAATCCCCAGACTTCTATGACTTCTCTTAGCGGTTCATAGCCTAGTTTTTGTACCCATAGATTCTGCCTTCCTTTGGCCATTCTCAGGGTAAAAACACCTTCCGGATTTGAAAAGACAAAAGTTTGCTGATCTGGCAAACCGATTCGCGCACCTTCTATAGGTTTTTGGGTTTCCTGGTCTCGAAGCACACCATATATGGACAGGGTATCATCCAGGGCCGGTAAAAGCTTATTTCCCAACACCCGATCAGCGGCTTCCAGGTTTTGTTCAGCGCCAGCAACATTCTGCAGAGATTCATACTGGTCCAGCTGCGCCAGAACTTCTGAGGGCATAATAATGAGCACCTGGTCCATGTATAACATATACCCTAAGTTTAATGGATCCAGGGCTAGTTCCAGTACTTCCTCCAGGGTATTAACAGATGGTGAAAAGCTTACAGCTTTTTCAGTAGAGGGTTGTGATTTTATGTAAACAGGGACTGGGCTTTGATCCGAAAAATCAGTTAAAAAGGAAGAGAAATCTGAATAGGATTCTTGCCCTTTCCACTCCAGGGTAAGCGGAGATTTTGTTTGTGAAAACGAATGGAGAGAGAAAAATATACATAAGGCAATCCCAATAGCCTTTCTTAAGGTTAGCATATAAGCAACAGTGTAGGTAGTCAGTTAATAGTGTAGAATAATATACAGAAAATTTAATTTAATAC
>JBCBKZ010000780.1:0-2927 GCA_038520955.1 Bacteroidota bacterium
ATGGGATTGTGTATTTATGCGCTCGGCTATTTATACATCACCCGTTATGCTAAAGCCGTAGAAGCCTATACAGAGCGCGCCAAAAAATTCACCCTTTCTGAACAGGAACTTGACCAGAAGAAGCAGCAAATTCTCCATGCCCTGTCCGGAGAAAAACTATATGAAGATACTTCCCTTACGGTTTCCGGTTTGGCAGAACATTTGGGCTGGCCTATCAATCAGCTTTCCACCATCATCAATGAAAGTCTCCACACCAACTTTAACGACCTCATCAACCAGCACAGAATAGAAGCCTTCAAAGCCAAAGTGCTAGAACCAGACAGCCATAAGTTCTCGATTTTAGGCTTGGCCAAAGATGCGGGCTTTAGTTCCAAAGCTTCCTTTTACCGCGCCTTTAAAAAGGAAACAGGCCTCACTCCCACCGAATTCGTTAAACATCAAATGTCTTAGCGGCTTTGCGACTTGGCGTGAAACCATCATAAAACCCACTCTATTATTCTCAAAAGAATCTCAAATGGCCATCTGAGACTAGGGAAACTTTTGTTTTTCTTCCTGCCAGCCCACTTTTGAGGAAAAACAATAGCTATGAAAAGAATATCATGTATAACCCTGATTCTTGTTGGCATGCTAGGCATATGCGCTGAACTCTTTGCGCAGGAAAGGCTGGTGGATGTAAAAGGTAAAACATATAAGACCACAGAGAAAGTTAAGATCAAAGGAGAGGAAGGATACCTGGTGGTTCCTGAGAACAGAAAAAATTCTAATAGTCGGGAGATCAAAATCAAGTATGTCCATCTTAAGTCTACTTCACCTACTCCTTCGACTCCCATCATGTACCTGGAAGGGGGAGGTGCTACCTGTACCTGGCAGGCAGAAAGCCCTGAGGACCTGACCGACTGGCTGGAGATTCTGGAAGTATCTGACCTCATCTTCGTGGACCAACGTGGAAATGAGGAGGATGAAGACCTCACGTATATCTGGGAGGGAGATTTTCCCACCAACTTCTTCTTAACTGAAGAAACCGCTAACCAGCATTTCAAAGCCATGGTGGAGAAAGCACTTCCAGCCTTCGAAGAGAGAGGTGTAGATGTCAGAGGATACAATATAGAAGAACACGCCCGAGATTTCAATGCCCTGGCTACTGCTTTAGGCTTGGATACCTACTCTATTTTTGGATACAGCTTTGGAACTACTATAGGAACCTACCTGATGAATCTATTTCCTGAGAGAATAGAAAGAGCTGTATTGGTGGGCGCAGATGCACCTACTCAAGCCCTGAACTATCCCTCTTACCTGGATAAGCATGTGGATACCATTAGTGCCATGGTGGCTCAGGATCCCAACATAAACACTATCGTTCCGGATTTTAGTGAACTTGTGGAGCAAGTAATGGGGAAATTAGCCAAAGAACCTGCTATGGTAACCATTACTAATCCACTGACCAGAGAGGAAGTAGAGATTCCCGTAGGACCTTTTGGCTTGGCCCTCATCCTGAGGTTAGACATAGACGATGCAAAAGACATTCCCATCATGCCAAGACTGCTACATTCCATAGACAAGGGAGACTATTCTATGCTAACATGGTTTGTACAGAGACGATTCATTTTTGGACTAGGAATAGCAGGAAACGGAATCAATCAATACTTAGCATCAGGAGCCAGTGAAGTACGCTGGGCCAGAATCCAGCAAGAAGCTGAGACGAGTCTATTCGGAAATGTAGTAAACTTCCCATTCTCTGCGGCAAAAGATCACTGGGTAGAGAATGAAATGAGTATTGACCCTACCCTTCCCATTCAGTCTGATATCCCTACCCTATTTATTAGTGGAAGCCTGGATGCAAGAACACCCCCTGCGCAGGTGAATGAGACTATGAAAGGGTTTAGTGAGGCATATCACGTGGAGATTGAAAATGCAGGGCATGATCAAGTCTTATGGAATCTCGAAACCTTTGATAATACTATTCCTGCTTTCCTGAAAGGAGAAGCTATCAGCAATGGGAAATCCTATTATTCTGATATAAAATTTTTACCGGTAGAAGGAGAGGTAGAGGGGCATCCTGCAGTGGAATAAAAGAGCCCAAACAGATAATCTACCTAGCTTTCATCATTACTGTATCAAATTTTGCCTGTACCAGTTAATGGAAGGTTTCCTGAGATTTGAAAAAGGATAATGTGATTTGTGGGTTCAATGATCTTATGGAGGAAATATGCAGAAGCTTACTATTCAGTACGTTCAAAAAATTGTATTCTATTCCCATCCGGGTCGAGAACTACCACCATCCTGCTCCCGTTTACAGGGTCTTGGACAACCTCTCCCTGGAATTCCACATTCTTATCATGAAATTTTTCTATCCAGGTATCAAAGTCTTTTACGCCAAATCCTACTTTGAATATACCGTGAATCCGAAGCTTTTTAGAAAAATTTGGAATGGCGTCTTCAGGAGAAACAGAACTACTAATTTCAATTAGCTCTATTCCATGTTCTCCCTTAGAAAGGTTAGCTATCTTCAATCCTCTTTCCTCATTTACGAATTCTTTTTCTAAGGAAAATCCCATGACCTTAGTATACCATTCTACTGAGGAAGAAACGTCTTTTACAATGAGTGATATGAACCGAAATTGGAGATCCTGCTCTCTGTCAACTTGCCCGTAGGAGAAATGTGATAACAAAATCGCTGCGAAAAAGAGCCCTAATTTTCTCATAGGTAAAGGGATTGGTATCAGTGAAGCTCTTACAAAATTTACACATTTCATTGCCGAGTTTCATTAAAAATAGGGTGAGTTATGATTGAATTTGCCTTTTCATGAGCATCCTTGGTCTTCTTACTAGAAGATAAATGCTTAAGGGTATGACCATTGTTAACATGAGGGGGATAGGATAAATGAAATTAAAGGGGAAAGTCCAGTTTTGGCTGGACAAACCCCTTT
>JBCBKZ010000781.1:0-2922 GCA_038520955.1 Bacteroidota bacterium
CCTATCCATGAAGAAGTAGGTGCCTTCATTAGGCTGTTCTAACAAACCCAGAATATTCAGAAGAGTAGATTTACCTGCACCACTAGGTCCCATAATGGTGACAAATTCTCCCATTTGAATGTCCAGATCTACATTTTCAAGTATGTAGGCTTTTTGAAATCCCGCTCTAAAGGTTTTAGAGACGCCACTAAGTTTGATCATAATTTTTGGTAGTGGTTGAAATTGACATTTACTCGGCCAAACATATGGCCCTTTACATTAGCTAATACATCAAATCTGTGAGAATCCTGACTCCTTCCTTTGTGTCGTCATCGGAAATATACACTTTCTTAAAACGATTAGCTTTTTTCTCACTGTTCCTGCAACACATTCCCCCTAAAGATGTCTTTTCATCACACACGGTTGCAAGGAATGCCTACAGTTATGAAACGCCTGACTTACTGTTTGTTTTTTCTACTCTTTCTTTCCCTTTTGCCTCAAGCGTCTGCCCAGACCAAGAAATGGTCTGCTGGATTCAGATTAGGTAAATCTACAGGCATTAGTGCAAAGTTTTACGCCAATGACTCTTTTTCTACGGAAATCCTCCTTACTCACAGAGAAAAAGGGCTTCAAGTTACGGGTATAGCCATCTTTGAAGAAGGGGAAGTTCCCTTTTTGGGAATAGATCCCCAAATATTCTGGTACTACGGAATAGGGGGACATGCGGGTTATTACCGCTTTACCCGAAACGCAAGAGATGAGGCTGGGAATTTATTCTCCCAAAGGAGGAGCAGAGCATCAGTTGGAGTGGATGGGCTCATAGGCGCAGCCTGGCGATCCCCTGATTTACCTTTAGATGTGAGTGTGGACTGGAAACCTTATTTTGACTTATTCCTGCCTGTAAGCATGTCTGAAGGCCTATTTGATATCGGTGTTTCAGTAAGATATATATTTTGATTATGACCAAAGCCATCAAACTATTTCCCGTACTCCTACTAGTAGGAGCCTTAATGATCCCTGCGACATTAACTGCCCAACATAATCACCACCATAACCAAAGGACCCTTTTTGGAAATAAAGGCTGTGTCTCTCATGGGGGATATGGGGCCCTCACGGTTCACTATACTACCTTTCAGGATGATGAAAACGGCATACTTGTCGGTGGTAGAGGGGCCTGGGTGATGAACCATGGGTTTGCGTTGGGACTGGCAGGCTACGGTCTGGTAAATACCATAGAGTATAGTGATAAGGTTCCTGGCAGAGATGCAAAAATGGAACTTGGGTACGGAGGTGTTCTACTGGAGCCCATCATCCTTTCCAGGCTACCCATACATATCTCCATACCCACCGTCTTAGGTGTAGGATGGGCAGGTTACAGAGATCCAGACAGACAACTAGGGGATATCTTTGATGATGACCTGTTTGATGATGATGTCTTTTTTGTCATAGAACCAGGGATCAACCTTGAATTGAATATCATCAGGTCCTTTAGACTGGGCTTTAACGTTCAGTACAGATTCACGGAGGACTTAGACCTCACCAATACAGCCACTGATAATCTTGACGGATGGTCTACTGGCGTTATCCTGAAATTTGGCAGATTTTAAGGGGAGAATGTATACAATCTATCCATAGCACTACACATTCAAAGATGCGAAGAAGAGTCATCCCTGTTGATTGGGATGACTCTGGTATTTTTAGCCTTCTGCGGAAAGAGTAAAGTCTTCTACACTCAGACCATTTGTAAAAGAAACCTCCTCTGAAATTTCTTCTGTCCACTTGGCCTCATCCTCATTTATCTCAGCCTCCCAGTTAGAAGGGGTATATTTCCTGTAAACGGTTAACAGTACGCCATCTACTTCCTCATACTCAACTCTCATCAGTAGAGGATCTGTCCTTCCAAAAGCTTTTACCGTAAAGAGAAACTGATCTACTAAGGCAGTTTCAGGGTTTATGTACAGCAAATAGATGTCTTGTGCGTCCCCTACTCCATCTCCAAACCCTACTTCCACCTTTTCATATGAGATGCCATTTACGTCCTGAGTACCTTTGTATTCATATGTCAAACCAGGATCAGCTAATTTCTGCATCATAGCAAACCAGTAGAAATTGGTTTTTCTGCTGAAGCGGGCTCTCTGGAGATCTTCCTCCCCATCCATCAACTCTCCATTCAAAGTAGTCCAGGCTGATGTTCCGTCGAAGCCCTGTAATACTTCCCCTTCCTGGTCAGGATAAGGTCCGAGTTCGCGGGTGGAATAAGAAGCCCAGGATAACTCACCATCAAATAGGTATTTCTCAAGTGAAACTCTTTCTCTCCCATCAGGTGACCTATATATATAGGTGTAGCTCACATCTTCAAGAGCGGCCAGCTTATCATAGCTTCCTACCTTCTCCATCATTTTCAAAACCAGCTCCTTTCCCTTATTGATCTCCTGAGGAACTTCCTGAGGAACTTCCTGAGGCCCTGAAGAGGGCGCAGGGCTACATGCCAGAAACAAATTTGCCAGGATGAGTATGGCAATAAAGTATGTTGTTCTCATTTGGTTGTTATTTAGGGCGAAGATGGGATTATCCTGAGGATTTTTCCTGTCAGCCAGAGGACGTTTTACATAGTATCCAACCTGAAAGAAGCCTAAAGGACTCCTAAATCTCTGAAAAAGAGAATTTTACCCTTATTCTCAAACAGGAAGATATGCCCTGAATCACCATAGACGTAATATTTAGCTGAAAGAAGGGCTGCATATTTTACCAAAATTAAATAATTAAGGTTCTCAATCTTACAATAACAGAAGATTTTAGGCCTTTTGTAGCTCTACTGACCAGCAATTCATGGGACAGTTTATACCTAATCTTTTGCAGCTCAGGCAAATATGATTGACTGGAAGAAATTCTAGAACAGATATTACATTTTATACTTAACTGAAAATGATGCATTTACTTTTG
>JBCBKZ010000782.1:0-2914 GCA_038520955.1 Bacteroidota bacterium
CACTCCTCCCCCATTATAGATATTCTCCTCATCTATGATATTCATTTTCAGACTTTCTGTGATCTGGTTTACAAATTCAACTCCACTTTTTTGAGGAGAAACTTTCATAAACAATGTTGATTTTTCAACACAAGATGAGGTTAGACCTAAAAACAGGAGGATAAGAAATGGATATCTTTTCATAAGGCTTAGAAATTAACACCCTGAGCACAAATGTACCCAGGGTGTATTGATCCACTATTAACTACTACTAATAATTGGGGTCTTGGGCAAGAACACCTCTACTAATATCAATTTCAGTTTGTGGGACTGGATAGAAATCATGCTTACCATCTTGATAAGTAGCACTTCCCAGGTAAGGTCTTAATGCCGACTCAGTGGCAAAGTATCTGTCCAGGGTTTCTTTGATAACGCCCCATCTCTTAAGGTCGAAATATCTATGTCCTTCTAAGCATAGCTCCAATCTTCTTTCCCATCTAACAGCTTCTCTGGCATAAGCTTGTGTCCACTGAGCAGGATCATCATAGGTTCCTATCTGGTAATTAGCTGCTGGTTGAGAAGGATCATTAAAGTCAGCAACAGGAGAGGTATTAGCTGCTCTTTCTCTTATTTGATTAATGATAGTTCTGGCTTCATCCAGATTCTGATTCAACTCAACCAGGCACTCTGCTTTGATCAGTAACATTTCTGAATACTTCACAAAAGGAAGGTTAAGCGCACCGCCAGCCCATGGAAAATCTGTAGCAGCAGTAGCCCTAAATGGAGAGTTCACATAAATCAGATTCTTCTTTTTAACAAAAGGGCCATAAACTGCCTCGGATCTGGCCCATTCAATAGTTTGTGGGCTTGCAGTATAATCCTTCCACCTAATGCCTGGTCTTCCAATAGCATGGTCTAATCTTGGATCTACAGGCGTGGTAATATCATCTGCTGCCAGGGGTGCATCATTAAAGGTGTCAAATAGAGGCAGTCCATTTGCATCTACTTTAAACGCATTTACCAGGTTTTGAGATGGACGCTGAAATCCGTCTCCACCGCCATAAGGCCCATTAGAAGGTGCTACCCAGATATCTCCCCAGTTGAAGATTACGTTCCCTTCTGCTCCACCACCTACACTGGCTTCAAAAGCAAAAATATTTTCGCCTGCTCTTTCAAGAGCTGGGTCTGAATAAAGTCCTTCCAGATCTTCTAGAAGCCTATATGTCCCAGAGTTAATCACATCATCAGCAGCCGTAAGTGCCTCTGTGTAGTTGTTCTGAAGAATATATGCTTTTGCAAGTAGTGCATTAGATATATTTCTATTAATTCTTCCAGCCTCCTGTCCCGCAGGGTCTATGGCTTTACCCGCAGATAAATCAGCAACTATCCTACTCCAAAGGTCTGCATCAGAAAGGTTATTAGGGACCTCTCCTTCTTCGCCCGCCTGAACTGATTCGTCAATGTATGGGAATGATCTATAAAGCTGCTTCATTCTCATATAGTAATATCCTCTGAGTGTCAGTACCTCTGCCCTTCTGGTAGCTCTTGCTGGCATTTCTTCATCAGTTACCTGATCGAGAAGTTGAAGAGCTCTGTTACATCTTGAAATAGATACATAATGTCCCTTCCAAATTACCTGAAAAGCCAGATTTGTAGGCTCAAGAATCCCTACTTCTATGTTTCCGTATTCTGCTACGTCTGAGGTTCCGCCTCCACCTTTATATGCATCATCAGATCTAAGATCTCCACTTTCCCAAAGGGAAGCATTATTAAGCAGGTTTGAACCTACATTTCCCCATCCCCAGGCAGGTTGAGGGTCTCCATTGTTAAGAATAGCATAACAGGAAACTACGAGAGCATCAAGCCCTTCTTCATTCAATAGCGTCTCATCCGTTAATGACGCTTTTGGCGTTACATCGAGCACATCTGTACAAGCCCAAAGGATAGAGCCTGCTAGCGCTACGAAAAATATGATAACTATCTTTTTCATTTTTATGTATTGATGTCTATTGTTTACTATTAAAATTTAACACTTAGGCCAACTGTAACACCCTTTGTATGAGGGTACTGTGTTATCGGAGAAACCCCAAGAGATCCCAAATCAGCATCAAGTGTTTCATAATCATACCCACCATATCCTGTGATAGTAAGTAGGTTTTGTCCTTGAACATAGATTCTGAAATTAGACAGCCCCACCTGCGAAAGGAAGCTCGTTGGAAGGGTATATCCCAAAGCGATAGATCTTAGACGTACAAATGATCCGTCTTCCAGGAAGTAAGAAGAGGGTTGCTTATTAAAGCTGGCATTTGTCTCAGTAAGAATGGGAATTTCAGATCCTGTATTAGTGGGAGACCAGGCATCCAACAGTCTCGTACTATGGTTAGAAATAAATCCAAGGAAGTCTAATTGAGTTTTAGAAGCATCCCATACGTCATGTCCCAGTTTGGAATCAATGAATAGCACCAGGTCAAAGGCCTTATATCTAAACTCCGAGTTTAATCCCAGAACTACATCTGGATGTGGGCTTCCTATATTGGTCCGGTCATCTTCATCAATGACACCATCCTCATTAATATCTCTGAATCTCAGCATTCCTACAGCCTTTCCAGCCTGATCAGCATGCGCATCCACCTCTGCCTGGCTTTGGAAGATACCGTCATTTATGAAACCGAAGAACTCAGCTAACTCAAGACCCTTTTGAATAACATGTGGACCTGGGAATTGAAGGTCTTCTCCATCTACTCCCACACCCAGAACTTCACTTTTATTAGCAGCGAATGTCAGGTCAAACTGATAACCGAATCCATTAGACTTATTATCACGATAAGAGGCCAAGAACTCAAATCCGCTATTTCTAATATTTCCAATATTAATAAAAGGTCTTACCCCTTCCCCTACGGTGGCAGGTAATTGCACCTGATATAATAAGTCCTCA
>JBCBKZ010000783.1:0-2910 GCA_038520955.1 Bacteroidota bacterium
AGTCCCCTGAAGGAGTAGAACAGATCTCCTAGGCAACGGCTAATCCAGTCTTTTTATCAATGATGGGCTTCATTCCACAACGGGAAATTCCTTACATTATAGCATGAAAAAGCTCTTGCTAATCCTTGTATTACTCCTGCTAGGAAAGGCGTATGCTCAATCCAAGATTGATAGTCTTGAGCAGAAACTCCTTGTGGAGAAAGAAGATACCAACAAAGTCAATATCCTCCTCACCCTGGCTGATCATTATCGATTTGAGAATCCCCAAAAGGCGAAAGAAAGAGTTATTGAAGCACTGGATATGGCCACCGGAATCGACAACAAAAAGTTCAAGGTTTCAGGGCTCATTCATCAGGCAGATCTTTTTACAGACCAGGCCAAGTATGACTCTGCACTAACTGTTTTTCAGGAAGCCCTTATCCTCTCTGAGAAGATCCAGTTTCATGATGGTAAAAGCGCTGCTTTAATAGGGTTAGGGAATACCCATACCAGACAAGGTAACCTTGATAAAGGGGAGGAATACTTACTGAGAAACATTGACTTCGCAGAAGAGATAGGAGATGATGAAGGCGTAGCCAGTTGCTACAACAATCTGGGGAACATCTACAACGAGCAGGGAGAATATACCAAAGCCATGGAGGGCTATACCAAAGCAGCTCAAATAAACACCCGGATAGGACTGGAAAGAAACGCGGCCATCAATATGGCTAATATGGGGATGATCTATCACAAACTGGAAAACTTTGAAGATGCGCTGGTTTACTTCAGAAGAAGCGACAGTATTTTCACAAAGCTTGACTTTCAAATGGGGCGGGTGTTTGTGATGAAGAATATGGGAATCATTCTCAGGAATCAGGGTAAGCCGGAAGAAGCACTTATCCTCTACCAGAAGGTTTTGGTAAGCTATGATAAGCTGGGTCAAAGGCGGGAAATGCTCCAAACCTATGTTAACATAGGAAACATTTATTCTGATAGGTATCAATCAGGTAGAGCCATAGAAAATTTCCGAGAAGCTCTATCAATAGCCACCAGCATCAATGATTCTATTTCTATGGCTATGGTCAATCAATCGATAGGCCAGGAATACTTTTATGCCAGTAAATTAGATAGCTCCTTGCTCTATTCCGGGAGAGCCGTTGACATTGGCCAAGCCATAGATGCTGACTTAACTGTGGTAGACGGCTATAAAACCCTTTCTGAAGTGAATTCTGCTAAAGGGAATCACAAACTGGCTTACGATCTTCGGATTAAATACGATGCATATAAGGACAGTCTTTACACCATAGAAAAACGCGACCTGGCTGAGGAAATAGAAGCCAAATATCAAAATGAGCAGAAGACTAAAGAAATCGCCCTATTAGCTTCTGAGAAAGAAGTTCAGTCCTTACAATTAGGCAAAAGAAAGAACGAGCGCAACGCCTTTATTGTCCTTGCCATACTCGTCCTTTTGCTTGCCGTCCTATTGTACAATCAATACCGGATTAAACAACAATCTAATAAGGAACTGAAAGAACTCAATCGGCTGAAGTCCGACTTTTTTGCCAACATTTCTCATGAGTTTCGGACGCCACTGACCTTAATACAAGGACCCATTGAACGGCTGGATCAGCATCCCGAAGAAGAGCTCAAAAAGGATGAGCTTAAGATGATTCGGCGTAACACCAATAAGGTACTCAGCCTGGTAAACCAACTATTGCTTCTTTCTCAAATTGATGAAGGCAAGCTGGAAATAGATGCAAAAAAAGGCGATTTGTATAAGTGTTTGAGAACAGCGGCGGCATCTTTTCATTCTTATGCGGTCCAGCGGGATATAGACTACAAAATTGACATACCCGATGAACCTCTTTGGGCAGTTTTTGATCAGGATAAGTTAGAAAAGGTGATCTATAACATTCTAAGTAATGCTTTTAAATTCAGTGATGACGGAGAACAAGTAAGCTTAGTAGCATTGCATACAGATGGAGAGTTGAGCATTCAGGTATCAGATTCTGGTCGGGGAATAGCCGGTGATAAATTGTCTTTTGTATTTGACCGCTTTTATCAGGTTGATAGCAGCAGTACAAGGGACAGGGAAGGTTCCGGTATTGGCCTGTCGCTTTCAAAAGAGTTGGTCGAACAAATGAAGGGCAGTATCAATGTTTCCAGCGTAGAAGGAAAAGGCTCTCAATTTTCCATACATATTCCTCTTCAAAAAGTCAAAGCACCGCATCCAACTGTAGAAAAGATCCCATCCGGAATCGTTCCTAAACTGCAGAGGTCAGAGCCCTTTGAATTTCCCAAGGCAGATACTCGTGAACTTCCCAATGTATTAGTCATAGAGGACAATGAGGATATGCGTCAGTATATCAAACAACAGCTTTTGCAAGAATACAAGGTCATAGAGGCTTCTGATGGCGAGCAAGGCCTAAAAACCGCCATCTCAAACATGCCGGACCTGATCATTCTGGATGTGATGATGCCAAGGATGGATGGGATGGAAGTTTGTGAGAAATTAAGGACAAACTTATCCACCAGCCATATTCCCATTATCATGCTTACTGCACGTGCGGGAGAAGAAAACAAAATCAAGGGACTGGAAAATGGGGCAGACGAGTACCTGACTAAGCCCTTCAGTTCAAAAGAGTTGTCAGTGAGAGTTCAAAACCTTCTTACTCAGCGCAAAAGGCTTCAACAGTATTACCTGGAGAACCAACATAGTGTAGATCCGCAAAAAATTACTACCACCTCCCTAGACAAAAAGTTTCTGGAACAGGTACTGCTCTTGTTGGAAACCCATTATGCTGACCCGAATTTTGGTGTACCCAATATGCAGATGGAACTCGGTATGAGTAAAACCCAGCTTAACAGAAAGCTGAAGGCGAAAATTACGGAGGATGTCTCTTGGAGACTGTTGGGTTAAGGCCTTCAGCT
>JBCBKZ010000784.1:0-2905 GCA_038520955.1 Bacteroidota bacterium
TGATGAATATTCCATTGACCAGCTCATGGATAGGCTCAATCAGGACATTGATAATATTTACCCGGGTTATACAGAAGATGTCTTAAGTAAGGGAATAACCTATTTACCACTAGCGGATATCCACTTTAGCAGTGGAAACCTATATGAGATCAAGAACACAGCTAATAAAGCTTACTTAGACACCTTTGCCATCGTTGGACTGATCATCCTGCTAATCGTTTGGACGAATTATACCAACTTATCCATGTCCATGTATGCGGAAAGGCAGAGGGAGCTAGGCGTACGCAAGGTAATGGGAGCCATGTCCAGAGATATCACCTTTCAGATTTTGGCAGAAGCAGTTTTATTGGCTTTGTTTTGCTTCCCCATTTGTTGCCTGATGATCTACCTGGGAGTTCCCTTTTTCAACGAGATGATGGAGGTTCAGATAAACCAGATGAGTGTGCTATCTCAGAATTTTCTGGGCGTATTAGCTCTTCTCCTATTACTATCGGGTCTGATTTCTGGCCTCTATCCTGCCCTGGTGTACGGGAGCAAGCACACAACAGAACTCTTTGAGACCAAGAGTCGGATAAACAAAGCATGGCGTATGCTAAGCTTTAGAAATGTATTACTGACTACCCAATTTATCATGATGGTGGGGCTACTTAGTGTTACCTGGTTTATCTACCAGCAAATGGAGTATGTCTCCAATCAGGACCTGGGATATGAGGTGGAGGGTGTAATCCACTTTGGCATAGATGGGGCTGAAAAATACAAGAAGCTCTCTACTTACTTAGACCAGATTCCTGAAGTCATAGAGACAGGCGCTAACGGCGTGCCGGGCTCTGAAATGTATAATCAGCTGACCTATAAGATGGAAGGGAGTGAGGAGGTGTTATCTGATGGTACACTCATGGAAATGGATTATGGTTCTGTCAAAACGCTGGGAATCCAGTGTGAGAGCTGTACCTCTCTTGAGAAAGGAAGAGATAAACTTTTTATCATTAACAGGACAGCAGCTAAGAAGCTAGCCAACATTCTGGGAGTAGCCCCTGATGAGTTAGTAGGAAAGCAACTCATCACGGAACCTGAGTGGGAGAATGAAGAATTCGGAATGGGGATTCCACATAGAATAGACGGAATCATAGATGACTATAAATACTTCAGCCTAAAGTATCCTCACCAGTCCTTATTGATAGAAGTAGAGGCTGATGCTAACTGGGCTTATGAGATGATGGTGAGGCTACAGACGGATGATTGGAGAAAGACCTTGGAGAAGGTACAAGCTGAGTATGAAAAGGTAGAGCCCGTTGTGCCCTTTGACCCTATGTTTTTGGAAGATAGAATCAGTAATCTCTATGTAGCTGAGAGGCGATCTGGTCTACTCATGGGCATACTAAGCCTGCTGACCATTTTGCTTGCATTTATGGGACTAGTGGGAATCGTTTCTCACATGGCTTTTAACCGGCAGAAAGAGATCAGCATAAGAAAAGTATTAGGCGCATCTATCCAGCATATCCTGCTGACCTTGAATCGTGAGTTTATCATCCTGGTCTTGGTGGCTACCAGTATTTCTATTCCTATAGCCCTTTTTTTCGCATCCAGATGGCTGGAGAGTTTTGCCTTTAAAATAGCCCTCAAACCTATGGTTGTGATATTAGTTGGAGTAGTAGCTCTTGGGCTTGTGGTAAGTCTGGTATCTTTCCTAGCCAGAGAAACAGTCAATAAGGACCCCGCAGAAGTTCTGCGGGCGTAGTAAGCTCGGTTACACCTCTATCCCCATCTGCACATTACATCTTTCATAAGGTGAATGGCGGTTGGGGATATCCTCGAAGCCAAGTTTCTTGTATAAACTAAGGGCGGGCTTAAGTTTAGTGTTGCTTTCCAGGTAGACCTTTTTGGCACCTACATCCTTGGCTTTTTGGATGACGGCTTTCCCCAGCTTATAGCCTATGCCCTTTCCTTGTGCCTTAGGGCTAACAGCCATCTTGGCCAGCTCAAACTGAAATTCTTCATCTTCCATCTTGATAAGGGCACAAAAGCCTATGGGCTCTTCTTCCATGACAGCAGTGAAAATGTAGCCACCTTTATCTATGATGTACTCATAAGGATGATCCAGGGCTTTATAGTCAGATTCTTCCATGGTAAAGTACTGGCTGATCCAGGCTTCATTCAGGTCTCTGAATGCCTGCTGGTGGGTAGTTTCAAAAGGAACAATGGCAATGGCTTGTGATTCTCTCATTTTCTTTTGGGATTTGACTCGGTTAAATAGTGATTGTTGGTCCAGGATATATTCCCACTCCTCTATGGCCTTCCAAATATTATGTTGAGTTTGGCTGAGCGCGTGCTTGGTAGCGCCCTCCACATCTTTAAATTGCGTAAGGGCAAGGGGAAGTAGTTCTTTCCCTTTTTCTGATAGGCAAACGATGGTGGTTCTCCCGTCTGTCTTATCCTTACCTTCCTGAATGATTCCTGCTTTCAGCATCTCTTTAATGATTTTGCTTACTGAAGCATGAGAATGCCCTATTTCTCTGGCTATGTCTGTAACCCGTTTAGAATCTGTCGCCGATAAAATCCGGTAAACGGGAAACCATTTGGGATGTAAATCCAATCCATACATATCATACACGGCAAAGGCATCTTTGGCCATTCTCTCACTCAAAATCCTTAATCGGGTACCTAAGGCAAGTACCCCTACATCATCAAAAAAAGACATTCGATAGTAATTACGTAACTGGTTACTGAAATTAGAAAATTCTATTCTTAACTCAAAAGAAAGCGCAGCTTAAGTGAGTGCCTTCAGGTTTTTGGCAAAGTGATCTTTCCAGTCCTGAGGTAGGCTAGGGGAGCCTATGGCTTTCTGCAGGAGCGTAGTATTGGTTTTTTCCTCTGCATATAGCTTGGCTACCTCTTCTACACTTAA
>JBCBKZ010000785.1:0-2903 GCA_038520955.1 Bacteroidota bacterium
GTAGGTTTCTCCAGTAGGCAATCTTTTTATCAGGCTTTCAAGAAGATTACAGGTACTACTCCTGGAAAGTACCGTGAAAGCTGTCAAGATTCAGGAATACCTACATATTACAGCTAAAAACGCATTCCTCTCCGCCTAAACCTACCGTTCAAAGGGAAATTGATAATCACAAATTCTAATCAAATGACGATTCAACTAAAGCGAACATTCAAGAGAATCAGCCTTTGGCTAGGTCTTGTACTGTTCATGGTATACTTCACTGGATGTGATGAAGATGATTCAGTGGACCCCTTAGGAAACTGGCTGGAGCTCTCAGATTTTGAAGGGATACCCAGAAGTGATGCCGCTTCTTTTCAGATTGGTGATAAAGGCTATGTAGTAGGAGGATACGATGGATTTGACAGGCTAAAAGACGTATGGGAGTACGACTACATACGGGATTTCTGGGTACAAAAAGCTGACTTCCCTGCCATAGAAAGAAACTCTGCAGTAGGATTCTCTATCGGAAACCAGGGATACATAGGAACAGGCTATGATGGAAAGAATGAACTGGGGGATTTTTGGGTATTTAACCCTGACTCTAATGCCTGGACGGCCAAGGCAGACTTCGGGGGTTCCCCAAGATATGGAGCAGTAGGTTTCTCCCTGGATGGGAAGGGATATATAGCTACCGGATATGATGGTAACAACCTAAAAGACATGTGGGAATATGATCCGACAGCAGATAGCTGGACCCAGCAGGTCAGTGTGGGGGGATCCAAAAGAGTGGATGGGTTTGTCTTTGTGCTTAATGGCAAAGCCTATGTAGGAGGAGGCCGTAACAATGGCGTTTACGAAGACGACTTCTGGGAATATGACCCAGCCACCAAAGAGTGGACCCGCAAGGCCGATCTGGTGAATGATGAGGATGACGGCATAGATGATTACAACATTGTGAGAAGTAACGCCATCAGCTTTGCTACCTCCTCCAAAGGATATCTGGGACTAGGCTTTAATGGAGGAAACCGGGTAGATGTTTGGGAGTACGAGCCAGTTCAGGACTTCTGGGTGGAGAAAACTGATTTTGAGGGTGTACCCAGAAATGGTGCCGTCTCCTTCTCCTTTGACAATAAGGGATTCTTCCTCACAGGTACCAGTGGTGGTACCTCAGCCTTTGATGACGTATGGCTTTTCGAACCAGATATTGAGAATGATGAAGATGACTAAGCTGCAAAAACTCCTGCTTTCGATTTGCATGGTCCTCGGACTGCTATGGGTGTTGAGTGATTATGTGATGGGCGTACCTAAACAGCCCCCATTGACCACCACGCCCATCAAGTTGGAGAATGGATGGGGCTACAGCATAGAGCTGGAAGGGAAGACCATCATCAGGCAGGAAAGTATTCCATCCATGGCAGGGAACTATTCCTTTGAAAGCAAGGAGGATGCCGTGGCAGTAGGTAGCTGGGTTAGTCAACAACTTGTGGAGGGGAAGTCTCCTTCGCTTACGCCAGAAATTCTCAACACCCTAATTGAAAGGCCATAATACATGAAAAACAGATATATAAGCCTCCTCTGCATTCTACTTTTGGGTGCCGGAGGATGGGCTTGCCAGGATGAGGATACCTTTTGGGATCTGGGCACAGACTTTATAAATGGCAATGCCCGTGTCATCCTGATTGACAGTATTCCCTTGACTGCTTCTACCGTGTTTTTGGATTCATTAAGTACTTCAGGAACAGGGGAGATTCTCGTGGGTAGCTTCACGGATGACCTACTGGGAACAGTTTCCAGTCAATCATACTTCCAGGTTAAGTATGAGCTAAATCTGGATTCGGATCTCACCTATGTAATTGACTCCCTGGTTATGATCCTTCAGTATTCAGGTTACTATGAGGGAGATACAACTCAGGCTCAGCGATTTCTTGTTCACAGGGTATTGGAAGACATAGAGGCAGATAAGGATGACGATTTTGGTTTGCTGTATAATGTCTCCTCATTTGAGTATGATGCAGTTCCTCTGGTGGACAAAGCCATCAGGCCATTTCCAACCCTGGACCAGGAAATGAGAATTCCCCTTCCGGAAAGCCTGGCTGAGGAATGGTTTGAGATTCTCCTGAATGAGAATGACGAAATAGAGTCTCAGGAAGATTTCCTGGATACCTATAAGGGGTTTGTGCTCAGAACAGAAGGATTCCCGGATGGCAGTCTACTGGGGTTTTCTGCCCAGGAAGCTTTTTCAGACAGTGAGAATCCCACTAATGATGCTTCCTCCTCGCCTTTAATACGCCTTTACTATCGGGAAATTGGTAGTACATCTGAGGAGAAAACCTATGATTTCCGATTAACCAATTCCACCCTTCAGTTTAACCAGATCCAGGTGGACAGGAGTAAAGGGTTTCTTCCCACCAGGAGAGAACAGGAAGATGACATTTCTTCCCTACTTACTGAAAGGCAAGTCTTTCTCCAGGCAGGAACGGCCTTAATGCCCAAAATTATCATCCCCAACCTGGAATCCATTCTGGAAATAGGAAAAGGTGTGGTGCTTAATGCAGAGATAGTAATAGAACCTGTTAAAGGCACCTATAGCAACAGGGATCCCCTGCCATCCAATCTGGTGCTTTACCAGACAAATCGGAATAATGAGGTAGGTACTTTGCTTACTGATAATTTCACTGGTGCCAGTATTACCTCAGTTCTCTCAGCCGATTACCTATACCAGGAAGAAAGTGAATACCGCTTCCCGGTTACAGACTACATAACCTCCATTCTCAATACAGATGAGTTTCAGGATAATGAGCTTCTGATAGGCTTAAGTAGCACAGAGTTTAGAAGCTCTGTCCAATCCGTAATTCTGGGAGGCCCTAACAACAAATCCCATCAAATGAAGCTCGAAATCTATTATTCAGTGAATGCACTGAATA
>JBCBKZ010000786.1:0-2867 GCA_038520955.1 Bacteroidota bacterium
CCGGGAATAGCTGCCAGAGATCTGCAGGAGTGTTTGTTACTTCAGCTTTATCGTAAAGATCCCAGCGAAGTAGTAGACATAGCCATCAAGATCATAGAAAAGTACTTTGAGGAATTCACTAAGAAGCACTTCACCAAACTAAGATCCCGCCTGGGAATAGATGAAGACGCCCTCAAAGAAGTATATGGGATCATTATTAAGCTTAACCCTAAGCCGGGAGAGTCCCAATCTGTCATCAAGCACGAATACATTATCCCGGATTTTATTCTCACCATAGAAAACGGCAAGATCAATATCCGCCTCAACAGCCGTAACGCACCAGACCTGAAAGTCAGCCGAAACTATCTGAACATGTACACAGAGTACAAGCAGATGGAGAAAGGAAGACGTAATGGGACGGTGAAAGAAACCCTGGACTTTGTAAAGCAGAGAATAGAGGCGGCACAGTGGTTTATAGACGCCATCAAGCAGCGTCAGTTTACCCTCCTGAATACCATGGAGACCATCGCTAGAAAGCAGGAAGCCTTTTTCCTTTCCGGTGGTGATGAAAAGAGACTAAGGCCTATGATTCTGAAAGACATAGCAGAAGAAATAGGCATGGACATATCTACTGTCAGCCGTGTAGCTAATAGTAAGTATGTGCAGACCGACTTTGGGATTTATCCCCTCAAATTCTTCTTCACAGAGGGAATAGAGACGGAAGACGGAATGGTATCTAACAGGGAAGTTAAGAGTGCCCTGCAGGAGATCATTGACGGAGAAAGCAAAAGGAAACCTCTTTCTGACGATAAGATAGCAGCCATGCTAAAGGAGAAGGGCTATAACATTGCCCGTAGGACCGTGGCTAAATACCGCGAGCAGCTTGGTGTCCCCGTAGCCAGACTTCGCAAAGAAGTGTAACTTATCTTTATGAGTCCCCTCTTCAAAAAACTCAACTGGAAGAATCACACTCCCATCCTCATATGGCATGCGCCAGATAGTTTCCAGGAAGAAAAGAAACAGATAGCTTCTGTGGCGGAGGTACATACTGAGATCCAGGCGGGCATCCAATATTCTTTTCTCCTTGTCTTTGCAGAGAAGCTAGCTGATTTACATGCGAGAATAGCGGCCATCAAAGATGCATGGCATGGAGATGTGATTTTATGGTTTGCTTATCCCAAGAAATCCTCCAAAAAATATGTGTCAGATATCACCAGAGATAGTGGATGGCTTCCTTTGGGAGAAATGGGATTTGAAGGGGTAAGACAGGTGGCCATAGACGCAGACTGGTCCGCCTTACGTTTCCGCCATGTTGACTACATCAAAAGTATGAAGCGAGATAATAGTTGGGCCATGAGTGAGAAAGGGAAGAAGAGGACTCAAAAATAACCTACCCATAATATTATGCCCAAATACGGTTTACACGGAAAGCTTCAGGCCATCTCCGGTAAAGGAGAAGAATTGAGCAGCATCCTTTTAGCGGCATCCCAATTAGTTTCTACAGCTAAGGGTTGTCATCTTTACCTGGTGAGTACGGATTCTGATGATGCAGACGCAATCTGGATCACTGAGGTATGGGATTCCCAGGAAGATCACGATCAGTCTCTAAGTATTCCCGGAGTAAGAGAGTTGATAGGGCAGGCTATGCCTATTCTGGCTGGTAAACCTGAAAAAGGGCAAGTCTTGAATGTACTGGGAGGCGCAGGAATTAGCACATCATGAAAAACATGATACATCTTTCTCTTTACGCCATGATGATGGTTTCTCAAATTATTTGGGGAGCGTCCTGTACGACAAGCCATGAGAATGACCCATGTGCAGATAGGATTCACTATAAAGGCATTTTAGGTGAGGATGATATTGCCGTAGGTAGTCTACTTAGGCAGGTGGATTCTGCAGAAGTAGAAGAGATTTCTCAGTACTGGGAATCTTTTAATCTGAAAAGTGATTCTATCTGGGAGGAGAGTAGCTTTATGCATAGGTCCAACAGGGAACTAAGGGTAGTAGGTCATTTGGCTGAAGGAGATATTCACTACGGCGCTATCTTTCTGCCAAGAGGCTATACAAAAAATGCTACCTATCCTGTCCTCCTTTTTGCACCGGGCCTAAACCAGCTAAGTCCGGCTGTTGATATTAATAAGCACTCCACCATCCCGTCATTGAGCAGGAAGTTTTCCTCTTACATAATTGTGGTCCCTTCTTACAGAGGGCAATCTTTGATTGTGGATGATAGAAGCTATTGCTCTGATGGCTTCTTTGGAGACGCCTTTGATGGCGCTACAGATGATGCTTTGCGTTTGCTGGAAGTAGCGCTGGAAACGGTAGAGGGCGCTGACCCTACACAAGTGGCTGTCTATGGCATTAGCCGAGGAGGTACCGTTTCCCTCTTAGCTGCATCCAGAGATAAGCGCATTAAGGCTGCCATCTCTCAGGCGGGTCCGGTAGATTTTTTGAGAAAAGATGTATTTGACCGCTATAACCTCCAGTACAGATATCAATTCTTAAACGGAAAAGCCACTTTTGAAGAAAGAAGAAAGCATATCCTAAGGAGTTCTCCCGTACATTTCATTTCCGACTTTGAAGGAAATTTGTTGATTCTTCATGGGACTAATGATAAAACGGTACCCCTATGGAATGCAGAAGAAATTCTACAGAAAAGAGGAACTGATTCACTCACCTTCCATGAATACTGGGATGCAGGACATAATTTTGATGCCACTGATCAGGTGAAAGAGTGGCTTAAGGAAAGTATGTAGAGTCCTCCATTAGGAAACGACTATTGGTTGATTGTCGTAATTTACTTATATAAAGAAGAAAAGAACATCTTATGAGTATTGAGGAAGGCTATCTAAAATTTTATCAATTTCTACCCTCGCTTCCTGAATACT
>JBCBKZ010000787.1:0-2866 GCA_038520955.1 Bacteroidota bacterium
CCTATTGGATAAATGCATACAATGCTTTTACGGTAAAACTGATCCTGGATCACTATCCAATAGGCCAGCTTTTCTGATTCTCCCCAACTATTATCTGGACTGTTATTACTTAGCTCTTGTAAGTAGACATCCAGTTTATCCCTTTCTGTCAAAAATCCTTTGTAGTCTACCCAGCCTTCTTCCGAAACCCACTTTTTCAACAACACATCCCAACTCTTGTGATCCGGGCTTTGAAGGGAAGTAGTACTAAGTCTTTCAGAGGTTTGGGCAGTTTGACAGCCTAACAGCAGGAAAAACACCCAAACAAACCATATTCTTCCCATCCGATTTACATTAACTTAATTCTTAATATATACCCTTATGTCGCATCCTGATGTCTGCTTTCTTACAAAAAGTAAAAGGGATAGAAATTTGGTTTGCTATCCCTGGATAAATCCTACATTTTTATGCTCCAATTTCTCATATTTAGAGATACTCCTGTATTCAACTTTATCGTGATTGTTATGAAAAAATATCTTTTGCTAACACTAGCATTCACCCTATCCTATTTTGCTTATTCTCAGGAAGTTCCTGCTGATAGTGTATCAGCTGACGGAAGCACGTCCTTCCACGGTCAGAGAATCTCTGGAGAAGGTGCGGTTCCTGCAACTGAAGTTTCTTCTCTGGTAGAAGCCGGACAAGACCTTTCTAACATTAAACTCAGCGGAAAAATAGAAGCATGTTGCCAAGCTAAGGGCTGCTGGATGAGCATGAAGACAGCTGAAGGTAAGGACATGAGAATTACCTTTAAGGACTATGCATTCTTTGTCCCTACAACTTCTGCCGGAAATAGTGCCATCATAGAAGGAAAAGCTTTTGTGGATACCACTTCTGTGGAAGTGTTGAGACACTATGCCGTAGATGGTGGTATGTCTGAAGAAGAAGCTGAGAAAACCATTACAGAACCAGAAGTGAGCATCGCTTTCGAAGCTACTGGTGTCATCGTTAAATCAAAGGAATAATATGCCTACTACCACTCAGTCGAGTACATACACAGATGTAAAAACAGCTCTTGGGCTTAAAGACATAAATCCGGTTACCCATGATGGGCTGAAGGGAATATTCCCGGCAGAAGCTCCTCATGCCATCCACGCCGCTTCAGATGGAAGTTATCTGGGATCAGTAAATTATGCTGATGAGGCAGCTTATGAAGACTTAATCGGAAAAGCTCAGGAAGCTTACGCCTACTGGAGAGATGTTCCTGCTCCCAAAAGAGGAGAAATAGTCAGACAGATAGGAAATGCCCTCAGAAAACACAAAGAAGACCTGGGGAAACTAGTCACCCTGGAGATGGGCAAAATCTATCAGGAAGGACTGGGAGAAGTGCAGGAGATGATAGACATCTGTGATTTCGCTGTGGGTCTGTCAAGACAGCTCTATGGTCTGAGCATGCACTCAGAGCGTCCACATCACAGAATGTATGAGCAGTGGCATCCGTTGGGCATAGTAGGAATCATTTCTGCTTTCAACTTCCCTGTGGCCGTTTGGTCATGGAACGCCATGATAGCTGCTGTTTGCGGAAATGTCAGCATATGGAAGCCCAGTGAGAAAACGCCATTGACGGCTGTAGCCTGTATGAATATCATCACTGAAGTGCTGGAAGAGAACAATGTTCCTCCGGGCGTTTTTGGCTTAGTGATAGGAGATAGAGCCATAGGTCAGAAAATGGCTGAAGATAGGCGTGTGCCCCTGGTATCAGCTACCGGTTCCACCAGAATGGGAAAATCTGTAGCCGAAACGGTTGGGAAGCGCTTGGGTAAAAGCCTGCTGGAACTAGGTGGAAATAATGCCATCATCCTCTCCAGACACGCTAACCTCAAACTAGCCATCCCTGCCGTCATCTTTGGCGCGGTAGGTACCTGCGGTCAGCGCTGTACCTCTACCCGCCGACTGATCATAGATGAGGCTATTTATGATGAGTTCGTATCCAAGATTAGTAAGGCCTATGAGTCTCTTTCAGGTAGAATCGGAAATCCAATGGATGCCGCTACCTTGATAGGACCCCTAATAGACAAAGACGCGGTAGCTAATATGCAGAATTCTCTGGCACAAGCTAAGGAGCAAGGGGGAAGCATACTTACGGGTGGAGAGATCATGGAAGGAGAAGGATTTGGGACAGGCACATACGTGACGCCTGCCTTGGTAGAAATAGATGCTAATGCGCCAGTGGTTCAGCATGAGACATTTGCGCCCATCCTGTATCTGATGAAGTATAGTTCATTAGAGGAAGCTATCCAGATCAATAATCAGGTTCCTCAGGGACTTTCTTCTGCTATTTTCACGGAAAATATGAAGGAGTCTGAGCGCTTCCTGAGTTTACTAGGTTCGGACTGTGGAATCGCCAATGTAAACATAGGTACATCAGGAGCAGAGATAGGAGGAGCATTTGGGGGAGAGAAAGAAACAGGGGGAGGTAGAGAAAGTGGTTCAGATTCCTGGAAGGCTTATATGCGTAGGCAGACGAATACCATAAATTGGTCAGATGATCTTCCCCTAGCACAAGGGATTCAATTTGACATTTAACCCAAATATCTTACATGCCGTAGAGATAAGGAGAATTACCTGATTTTTGCGGAAAACCACCCCTTAACAAGGACAAACCACACACAAAAGGCCCGAAATCGACTGATTTCGGGCACCTTTTGCCAAAATTTTACATAAAAGGGTATATTTTTCTTTTCTGGTTTCGTAATAATCCACCAGTTAAGGCAGTACTTATGCCCTTGCAATGAAAATTTATGCCTACTCATTACATTTTGAGTAAGTAAATTGCTGAAATTCATACATTTGTAGACATTTTAGGATAGTCTTTCATGATAAGGATGTT
>JBCBKZ010000788.1:0-2861 GCA_038520955.1 Bacteroidota bacterium
GCTTTCCCTGGTGATCCAAGAGAATGGGAGAAAAACCATGCAGAGACTGCTGTCCTACTTTGCCTGAGACATATAACGTTTATGCTGAGTTGTTAACTACTTACCAGTTCTTGAGCCCTAATAATTTTTCTCCCAGCTCAGTAAGGACAGCAGTCTCTGCATGGTTTTTCTCCCATTCTCTTGGATCACCAGGGAAAGCGTAACCCTCTGGGGCAATCCTGTTTTTCCAGGAATTCACTCTCCACTCCCTGAGTTGAGCATTATCTTCTTCCGCTGGCGTCATGGCTATGTACTGAGCCAGGCGGGGTCTGTCAGAGTGATTAGGACGAATTCCGTGGGCCAGGTGGCTGTTGAAGATCAGTAGATCTCCCTTCTTCATGTTCACCTTCACGATTTCCAGTCCTGTGATATCTGGCATAAAAGGATTTCTGTCGGCTGGTTGAGTTTTTACCCACTCATCAAAGTTTCTGTACAGTTCCGGGATACATTGAAATCCTCCACACTCGTCATCTGTATCAGACAGAGCAAGTACACCTTGTACGTTAACAGGCTTTGGATCCAGACTGGTGTCTATGTCCCAGTGAATGAAGCCTTTGTACTCATGGCCGGGACGTATAGGGAAGTTCAGGTTAGCTCTGTCTATGGTTACCCACAGTTTATCCGTCCCCCAAATGTCCTGGAAAGCATTATACACCTTAGGATACTGGCGATTGTCCCACATTCTCTGATGGTTATACATTTCCACCATACCGGTATTTTTCAGCTCTGTCATACGGATTTCTCTTCTGGGAGCTCTATACCAGCTTTCTACGTCATTAGGGTCTTTCTCTTCAAATTCCCATAGCAGATTAGCCATGGCTTCTACATTTTCAGCAGGTACAGCATTTTCTATGATGACATACCCATTGTGTTTCCAGAAAGCCCATTGTTCTTCAGTGAGTTCGTGTAGCGGTTCGTTGTTGAGGCGTTCATTCAGCTTGATGGTGCTGATATAGTTTACTGTAGCGTTTCCGGGTTGGTCTTTGGAGTCTAGTTTTACCTGGTTCATGAATATGTTGTTTTAGGGGGTTATTCGTAATAATTCGTACTTATTGATATCTAATGTAGAACTAATAGTTGACTAAACCAATAATTATCGTAAATTATCGTAATAAATCGTAAATATGCTTCGAGAAGAAAGGCTCAAAAAAATTCTGACGAAACTGGAACTGGAAAGTAGAGTATCTTCTACAAAGCTGATGGAGGAGTTTCAGGTATCAGAAGGAACCATAAGGCGGGATCTTAATGAACTGGAAGAAAAAGGTTTTTTAAAGAAGGTACATGGGGGAGCCATACCCAGACCGGAAGCTCCCAGCTCCCTAGATGGAAGAATGGCCTTTGCGACTGATAGTAAAGCGCTATTAGCTCAGAAAGCCATTCCCCTCATTCAGGAAGGCCAACTCATTCTAATAGATGGCGGATCTACCAATTGGCACATCGCCAGCCAAATCCCCAAGGACCTAAGATTGACGGTTTTTACTAATAGCATTCTGGTGGTAAGCGCCTTGGCAGAGCATAATATGGTAGACTTACATTTCCTGGGAGGAAAGGTGTTTAAGTCTTCTCAGGTTACGCTAGGATCAGAAGTGATAGAAGCCCTGGATCAGGTACATGCAGATTTGGCCTTTGTAGGGATAAGGAGCATCCACCCACAACTAGGGATCAGCACCCTAAACAGAGAGGAAGCCCTGGTAAAGAAGAGAATGGTCAACAGAAGTAGTAAATCCGTGGTGCTGGCTACAGCAGACAAACTTCACACAGTAGACCATTTTACCATTTGCTCCGTGAAAGAGCTGGATTTATTGCTGGTAGAAGAAGGCGTAGCTCAAGAGCTACTTTCTCCATTTGAGACGCTAGGCCTACAAGTGAAATAATGAAAAAAATGAGGTAGGAGTACACCATTCAGACTAGCTAGTGACCAATGAGGGGCTAAAAATGTGGGCTTATTTATTCATTTATTAAAATAAACGATTAATGAACTAAATTGTGTTTGCATTCGATAAATCCCATGAGAATATTATTACCGTTATTCCTCCTCCTGGCCCCCATTTTGTGTTTTTCTCAGACAGATGAAATTAATATCGCTGCTTCCTTTAGAAGTGTTATTGATATAAGGATCGTTGGAAGCTCAGATGTGTACTTTGAGTTTAACAGCATTGATGATTACACAAACGGGCTGAATGAATTCGGAAATAATTATGTTCAGTTTGAAGTGGCTTCTACCACTAATTTTCATTTACATTTCAACCATTCTGCCTTTATGAATGAAAGGGGAAATATTCTTGACCCAAGGTATTTCTATTTCAGGCTTCGCTACTTAAGTGTTATGAGGTATGAGGGTTCCAGATTTGTATATGGTGAAGGAGACGGACTTCCTGACGGAGATGCTAGCCTATCAAATGTATTTATCATGGATAACACAATTAAATCCCTTTTAGAACCTGGTTCTTATGGTAATAGGGGGTACTACGATAAGAACTACTACGAGATGCAATTTGGCTGTGGTACCTATCCAGTTAGGGCATTATATGGCCTACCAAATTTGTTAGATGCAAACATTGCTCCTGGTACCTATACTTCTGTTCTTACCTTGACAGCCCTCCCTGTTATTCAGTAGCAGTTTAAGTACCCGAACTTCCAGATGTAATGGTCAATTGTTAGCTTATGCTTACTTGCTAAAGAAGGGTGTAAGTAGACTTAGACTTTTCCATTTGAGTCAGAAGCTAAAGGTACTATCATGCAGTGTAATTCTGTATGATGAGAAGAATAGGATACCTTTTATTATTACTATTCCCCAGCTTCTGTTTTTCTCAATCCGACGA
>JBCBKZ010000789.1:0-2856 GCA_038520955.1 Bacteroidota bacterium
TATGCCATATGCGAATACCCACAGGTATTTGGTGGAGCGGCATGCTTGTCTACTCACTGGGTGGGAACATTTGAGGTGGAGAATAATCCTATTCCGACTGCCTTCGTAGACTATTTAGCTGAAAACCTACCTGAACCAGGTCAGAACAAGATATACTTTGACTATGGAACAGAGACATTAGACGCCCTCTATGAACCTTTCCAACTCCAAGTGGATTCAGTCATGAAGCTGAAAGGATATACGGCCACTAACTGGAGTACCCAGAAGTTTCCCGGAGAAAATCACTCCGAAATAGCCTGGGCGAAACGCCTTCACATTCCGCTTACGTTTTTACTGGGAAATACAGCTGATTAAGAAGGCTCTTCCACAGCCAGGATTTGCTGGATCTGCTGGGCGATTCCTTCGAAGGATTTCACATCCTTCTGGGAAAATCTGCTGGTTAGCGGGACCCATCCGTCATCTATTGAGAGCGCTATTCTATATGCCCCTCTTGGGTTATCAGACTTTCTGGCTTCTATTCTGATACTTTGGATCTCACTCAGCTTATAAGTTTCTAATTTCTTTCTAAAAAAAGACTTCTTTTTCTGAATGCTCACCAGATCCTGTGCCTTATCAAAAATAACCTGAGTAGCTTCAGGTAGAAATAGTTGGGAGATTAGGCCTCCAATGGCGATCACCATCCCAGCCCAAAAGATGAAGTCTTTTTGCGGCTTATTTAGGTTGACGATCATGAGAATAAGCCCGGCCCCAATGATGGCGTAGGACATGATTCTTCCCATAAAGGGATTCTGTTCCAGAACGAGCTGTTTTTTGCTAAAATGTTTGCTTTCCATGTGGCAAGGGACTGATTATAATTACCTGCTTCTGACAGCCTTGGCTTCCCTAAGTAGCGCAAAATCTACATTTTCCCGCTCTATCTGGGCATAATTTCCTTCTCCATACTTGGCAAGTAATTCCAGCTCGTCCTTTTTGCCTAAAGGGATTTTCCCAAAACTGAATACGCTTAGGTTTATTCCCCCAACTAAATTCTTACTTGCAATGCTATAGAGAGAAGGTACATTGAAATAGCCATCTGTCGCCAGAATGATTCTGTTATTACCACTTGCAATATAATTTTCTTCTGCCACTTTATAGGCTTTTCTTAAAGCAGCTTTTCCTTTAGTTCCCCCACCAGAGCGGACTTGCCCTATCGCATCTATAATGGACTCTTTTCTTCCGGCTGAGACGCCATTTAATACCACCTTAGCATCTCCCGAATAAACTACTACCGAAATCAGATCTCCAGCACGTAAGTGAGAAAGCAGCTTGGATAAAGATTCCTTTAAGAGGGGCAGTTTTTCTGGTTTACGCATGGAAGCAGAAACATCCAGCAGTAAGACTAGGTTATTTTGGGCCACTCCATCAAAAGAGTAGGGGTCCTCCACTTTCTCAGGAACAGGTTGTGGGGTAACCGTGGGTGGTTTGGAAATAGGTTTCTCTTTCTTCTCTATGACTGCTATTTCTGGTTTCTTTTCTTCTTCCTTCTTCTCCTCCTCGGGAGGGGGAGGAGGAACTACCGCCACAGGCGGAATTTCTTCCACAGGAATTTTAGACAGAATGAAGTCAGAATTATAGGTTTCATTCTGATAAGACCTTGTTACTGTCAACCGCCTTTTGTTACGGTCATATCCATTTTTTACCACTATCTGGTCATAGATTCTGTTTGAGTTAGGAAGCGTAAGCTGATATCTCCCATTAGCACCACTCTGAATTTTTCTGAGCACCCTTTTAGAGCGTGCATCCATTAAGATAATATCTGCGGTTACCCCCTTAGAGGTATTCTCATCCAGGATAATTCCTTTTAGGACTATCTGAGGCTTATCTGCTAAAGGCTTCATTCTCTCATCAGCCTCTGTTAAGTCCGCAAAATAGATATCTCCATCTCTCACAAAGTAGGCTTCTGAACCATCTTTAGTGAGAATAAACCCAAAATCATCTCCAGGCGTATTGAAAGGCGCCCCTAGATTGATGACTTCTCCCAGGGTTCCATCAGGTTGTATAGTAGTTTTAAATATGTCTAAACCTCCCATTCCACGGTAGCCGTCAGAAGAAAAATAGATGGTTCGCCCATCTCCAGCAATGAAGACGGATCTTTCATTACCCTCGGTGCTCAGCCCCAGTTTTTTACAATAGGTCCAGCCGTATTCTGTTTTGCGAGAATAGAAGATATCCATGGGAGCCTCATAGCTATTCAGTCCAGCTGCGACCAGAAATAGATCTTCTTTGGGAGAGATACTCATCCCATCGGTAGCTCTATAGATTTTGAAGAACTGAGTAATGCCTCCTCCTAAGCCTTGAGGCCTTCCCCATCTGCTGCCTATTCTTTCTGCTTTATAGTAAGGTCCACCTGTCATTTCTATCAGTGGGTTCCAGCTTTGGAAATATACCCGTCTGCCATCTGCGCTTACATTGGGTTCATCTTCCCCATTTCGGGTGTTAATCCCTTGAGGCATGCACTGTGGACGCTTCCATGATCCTGCGACCTTCTCAGTGTACCATATATCTCCGTCATAAACAGAATCTCCCTTGAAGGTCATGTAACTATTGGACCATTCTCTTCCCCCTCTCATAGACATGAAAAAGAGATATTTTCCATCAGGTGTGATGGACAGGTTTGTTTCTCTGTAAGGAGAATTGAGAATATTCAGTTTTTGGGTCCTGATTCTGTCCTTATGATCCAGGAGTAGGGCAGATTTTTGTTGCCCCCAAAGCGGATTAACGTAAGCGGTAGACCCAAGTACTCCAAGCAGTAGAAAATATAACAAATGCTTTTTCATGCACACTATTCACTAGGGATGGATAAGAAGCTGCCTTAGA
>JBCBKZ010000078.1:0-12626 GCA_038520955.1 Bacteroidota bacterium
TGACTGAGGTCAGAAAACAATTCTTAGGTAAAATTATTCATAAGAAGGATACGCTGGATTGCTTGATAGGCAATCAGTTGAAGAGTGAATATTGACAATTCAGGCTGTTAATAGATAGCGGTTTCCTGCTTTTTTCTCAGGTAAAATAGCAGCTATTTGGAGTCATCAAATGTAGGATTACCGCCCAAGATGAAAGAAAAACGCTCTTGTAAAGCATCAGAACAAACCTTGTCAGCATCTTTTGAAAGACGCTATCTAACATATCCTAAATCCAGCCTCGTTTTGGAAACACCCGATGAATCTGCTAGCAGATTTATGGAGAATGAGGCAGAAAAAATACACTACCCCCAGAAAGAAAGCTTGTATTCTGTCGAGCTATTAGATTCTCCCGAACTCTCTCTGAGTGATGAGAATTTGGTTACGCCAGAAAAGTCTAATCCGGTCGAAAATTCTTCCTCCTTTGAAGGCCTGCACGTATTCAAGAATCAATTCTTTCAAGTACAGGAGATCCCCTATCCTTTTTAGGGACTTCCCCTCAATCTTCTTGCATTCCATACCCTTGCTGAAAAGAAATAGCTGGTAACAGCATATGTTCTCTTAGACGGCAAACCTATCTATGTGAGAATTATCGTTCTTTTAGACTTTCTCAGACAAATGGTGCTCAGGACGCAACTGTAATGGTTGTGTCCTTTTTTTATTCTACCAAAAAGGCTGCCCCAAACACGCCGGCACTATCTCCCAGTTTAGGCTTAAGAAAAGCGGTGTTCAGATAGGGGTTAAAGGCAAATTCCTTCGCTTTTTCTACTCCGTCAGTATACAGTAAATCTACATTTCCTACACCCCCTCCAAGCACGATGGCATCTGGATCAAGAATGTTGATGATGCTGGCTATAGCCTTCCCAAAGAAATGCGTAAGCCTGTTTACGGTATGAGTAGAGTTGGGATCACTCCCTTCCTTATGGCGTTTAACGATCTCCTTCAATTTTACAGATTCCCCAAAGGTCTCTCTATGGTATCTCTCCAGGTGGGCACCTGAGATGACGGTTTCTACGCAGCCAGTTAAGCCACAATAACATTCGCCTCCCGATTCATCCAGAAAGTTATGGCCCCATTCCCCACCTATCCCATGCCGTCCATTGATGATTTTACCGTTAATGACTACGCCTCCCCCTACACCGGTACCCATGATGACGCCAAAAACTACCTCCGCTTCAGGGTACTCATCCGCCACTATGCCCATTCTGGTTTCTGCTAATGCAAAACAGTTTGCATCATTAGCCATTTTGACCGGAATTCCCAACCTGGTTTCCAGGTCCTTGTGGAGGGGCATACCATTTAAGGCGGTGGTATTGCTGTTCTTCATGGTTTTGTACTGAGGGTCAAGGGCCCCCGGCGTACCTATGCCTATTTTCTCAGGTTTGAAGCCTACTTCCTGGCTACAAAGGTCCACCAGCTTGGCTATCTGATTAATGATATGCTCATATCCTTCACTGGCTTCCGTGGGAATTCTGGTTCTGAGAATAGTTTCATACCCGTTGTCAGCATCCAGAATGGCTGCTTCTATTTTGGTTCCGCCCAGGTCTATTCCCCAGAGATAATTGGCCATAAAATGTATTGTGTAAGGTTAAAATCCGAAGATAGGAAAGAGATGATTTCCTGCCAACATACTTCTTGTTATGGGACAATTTTCCCCTCGAATTATGGATTTACCAGCCTGAAATTATGCCATTCTATCAAAATGTAGTAGTTTCATTTAATAACGGACTAAAATCTTACGCGACCATTACATTAACTACTAAGCATTATGGATTTTTCTACGCTTGACCTCAGTGTCTTTATAGGATACTGTTGTCTTATAGTGGGGATGGGGTTATATGTTTCCCGAGAGAAAAAGGGAAAGAAAAAAACCTCCTCGGACTACTTCCTGGCCAGTAAGGCCTTACCATGGTGGGCGATCGGTTCTTCTCTCATCGCTTCAAATATCTCAGCAGAACAGGTTATTGGAATGTCAGGCTCAGGCTACGTACTGGGACTGGGAATAGCTACTTATGAGTGGATGGCAGCGGCAACCCTGCTAATAGTAGGGAAGTTCTTCCTGCCAGTATTCATTAAGAAGGAGATTTACACCATGCCCCAGTTTCTGGACCTACGCTATGATGGTAGGGTCCGAACCATACTAGCCATATTCTGGTTGCTGGTTTATGTCTTTGTAAACCTCACCTCAGTACTCTACTTAGGTGCTCTGGCTATGTCCACCATTATGGGCGTAGACTTCATGTATGCCATCATAGGCCTGGCCTTATTCTCAGCCTTATACAGTATTTACGGTGGTCTTAAAGCAGTAGCTTGGACGGACGTGATTCAGGTGATCTTCCTGATAGGAGGAGGCTTGATTACGACCTACCTGGCCGTTCAGGCAGTAGGTGGAGACGCAGGATTCCTCGGAGGAATGAAAGAACTATTCGCCAGAGCGCCTGAGAAGTTTGATATGATCTTCGAGAAAGGGAGTATGGTGGTGGAAGGTAATAAGACCAAGGATGCTTATATAGACCTTCCGGGTATCACGGTACTTATAGGTGGGATGTGGATTACCAACCTCTATTACTGGGGCTTCAACCAGTATATTACCCAAAGAGCCCTCGCAGGTAAGAGTTTAGCGGAGGCCCAGAAGGGGATTGTTTTTGCGGGTTACCTGAAGTTATTCATGCCGCTGATCGTTGTGATTCCCGGCATAGCTGCTTTCCTACTTATGCAGGATGGCGTATTCCTGGACATGGCCGTAGATGGAACGGTAGTTCCTGATAAAGCTTACCCAGCTCTTCTGAATAAATTTGTGCCTTCTGGCTTAAAAGGATTGGCATTTGCCGCTTTGATAGCTGCTATTGTTTCTTCTCTCAGTTCTATGATTAACAGTACAGCCACCATATTTACCATGGACTTGTACAGAAACTTCATGAACAAGAATGCCTCAGAGACGCAGTTGGTAAGTGTGGGAAGAATTGTGGCGGCGGTTTCTTTGGTAATAGCCATTTTCGTAGCGCCAGCCCTTGAGAACTTTGGACAGGCCTTCCAGTTTATTCAGGAGTTTACAGGTCTTGTGAGCCCGGGTGTATTCGTGATCTTCATGTTCGGACTCTTCTGGAAGAAGGCCAATGCCAACGGCGCTTTTTGGGTAGCTATTCTGACGCTCCCACTTTCTTTTGGTATCAAGCTGCTCATTCCTGAATTGCCCTTCCTGGACAGAATGGGAATTGTCTTCCTGACGCTTTCTCTGGTGATGATCCTGATCTCATCTATGGCTACGGAAGGAACCAAGCTCCGCTTTACCAATACCATCTACATCGCATTGGGGATTATGGGTGGCCTAATTATACTGGATCTTCTGTTAGGGCAGTATGGATTTACTTACCATGATGCACTGAGAAAGCTGAATGTACACGCCATTGCAGGACTCTTCCTGGTATCTGTAGTTAACCTCTTCAGACCACTGAAAGATGATGATAAGAGAATAGAAATAGACAAAAATACCTTCAAAACCGACCAGGCTTTCAACATAGGTTCTATCGGAATTGTGTTGATACTGGTGGTTTTATATGCTGTTTTCTGGTAACAAATCAGCAAATTTTAGTAACTAGGGGAAGCCAAAAGCTTCCCCTTTTTGTATGATAACCAGAAAGAAAATTACCACCTCTCTTGAGCGTTTTTGCCTGAAGAACACCACCGGATATGAAGCCCATATCCTGAATCTGGGGGCAACACTTACCTCTTTCCTCATGCCTGACAAAGAGGGGAAGATGGAAAATGTGGTTCTGGGATTACCTAATGCGGAAGACTATCTTTCTGACCATCCCTTTTTGGGTTCTACTATTGGCCGTTTTGCTAACAGGATTAGGGATGGGAAATTCCAGTTGAATGGGCAGAGCTTTGAGGTAGACCAAAATCTGGGGAAACACCACCTCCATGGAGGAAAGACTGGGTTTCACACCCGTATATGGGAAGGCGAGATTAAGGGAGAAAAACTGGTATTGACCTATCATTCACCTGCTGGGGAGTCTGGCTATCCTGCTAGCCTTACTGCAAGGGTAAGCTATGAGTTGACAGATAATTGTGAGCTGATCATCATGCTATCTGCTGAAGGTGATGCTGACACCCATGTAAACATGACCAACCATGCCTACTTCAATCTGTGTGGGGACATGAAGCGTGATGTAAAGGACCATATTCTCCAGATACATGCCTCTCAGGTTACGGCAGTAGACAGTGATCTTGTTCCTACCGGAGAATATACCTCCATAGAGGGCACACCCCTGGATTTTCTTCAACCTAAAAGAGTAGGGCAGGACATAGCGGAAGATCATGAACTGATCAAACTTGCTGGTGGCTATGATCATAACTATGCCTTGGACCGGAAAATGGAAGGCCTCCTTCATGCTGCTACCTTGTGGGAGCCTGAATCAGGGAGAAAACTGAGAACCTATACTACCCAGCCGGGAATTCAGCTTTTCACCTCCAATGGGATGGAAGACGCTTTTCCAGAAAGTAGTGGCAGAAATATGATTTCGAATGGTGGGATTTGCCTGGAACCACAGCATTTTCCTGATAGCCCTAATATTCCTCATTTCCCTTCCACCCTCCTGAAAGAGGGGGAAAGGTATGAAGAAACGATTATGTTCAAGTTTGGGATTGAGAAATAGGTCTATTACTCAACTCGGGTAAAAATCTCTGTTCTACCCAGAAAGGTCATCCCCAAAACGTACCCTCTGATGTTTAGCTTCTTGGGATTATTCTTTTCCAGCCACATCATGCAAGAGTAGGTCTTTCCGTTTTTAGGGTCGTAAACTTCTCCATCCACCCATTCTTTCTCACTGGCATCATAGCTGAAATTGGTGAAGACGTCTGACCCTACTACATCTCTGCTACGGAGAGACTTATCAGGGTTTTTGGTGTCTTTTCGAGGATCATTCGCCCAGGAGATTTTTCCATAAATTTTATCTCCTTTCTTATACATGGTCACTTTGCCATCTTTTTCGCCATTCCACCACTCTCCTAATACGGCATCTTGTGCTGTGGCAGAGGGAAGACTAACAAAAGTGAGGCATAGGATAAAGAGAAATGTAAGAATACTTGCGTGTCTGTTCATATAAATGGGTTTCTCATGAAAACGGATAAACCCAGCAAGGGTTTGATTTCCTTGCTGGATTTAGCTGCCTTAAGGGAAGTTAGACTACTCTTTTATTCCATGGACCTTGGATGGCCAAGGTAAGTCCGGGGCCCTGAATATTGACAAAATAGGTATTCCCGTCAGGAGAGAATACGCCCCCTGCAAACTCAGATCTGAAGCCCGTATTTTTCCCTATGTGATAAATCTCTCCCTGTGGAGACACACCTACTATTCTAGGGGTTTCTCTATCCTCACATAAGACTACATCTCCAAAAGGAGAAATGGTCAGGTTGTCACAGCTTTTGAGGAGGTCTATGTTGTTGGGTTCCAGGAATAACTCCAGGGTACCTGGCTGGTCTTTTTCGTCAGGCGTACCTTCTTTGGGACTGGGAACATACCTGAATAGCTGCCCATGTTGAAGCTCCCCACCATTGGTGCAGGCAAAGTACAATTCTCCTTCTCCAAACCACATACCTTCCCCTCTGGCAAATCTGGCTGCCCCTTTTTGGAACCCTCTGAATCTCAGGTCGTCATCAGGTGCGTGTATATCATCTATGTCTATCCATTCTACCTCATACTTGAGATTGATTTCCATACGCTCAGTGTCCAGTTCCGCCCAGTTTCGTGTATCATAGCTGGGAGCTCCTTTAATAGCCAGTAGCTGCAGCTTTCCTCCCTTGGCCAGTTTTCCGGGCTCATTAGGAATGTATCTATAGATCAGTCCATCACCTCTGTCTTCAGTTTGGTAAACTATGCTGGTAGCAGGATCTACACATATGGCTTCATGGTTGAACCTTCCCATATCCAGCAGAGGAATAGGATCTGCCAAAGCGGGCGTTACGCTGGCCGGCACTTCAAAGTTATATCCGTGATTCCGCTCAAAAACCTTACTGGCAGGCGTAGTGTCCTCCTCACAGGTGATCCAGCTCCCCCATGGTGTGGGTCCTCCAGCACAGTTTCTGATAGTTCCACTTAAGCTTAGGTACTGTTGTTCCACCTCTCCAGTGAAGGGGTTATATACGACGGTGGTAGTCCCTCCCATGCCGGGCCTTTTCCCTCTGGCATAGTCATACATTTTGTTTTTGTCCATCTTCTTGAGAAGCTCCTTTCTCTTCCCAAAAGGACCATATTCTACATCTTCGGGAGATACTTCATGGTTCCTGATGATGATAACCTTACCATCAGGTCCGGGGAAGGTAGCCATTCCATCTGCCAAACCAGGTACGTAAAAACCATCATCCATTTTGTCCCCATGTCTGGAAATGATTTTATAGGTAAAGCCTTTAGGAAGCTGAAGAATACCCTCAATATCATCCAGGAGAGGTCCATAGCCTTCGCTAAGACCTAAAGAAGAGATAGTTCCCCCTTCTGTGCCTGCTGAAGATGGTTGACAAGAAGTAATGAATGATTGAAGTCCAAGAAATCCCAGGCTGGTTAGACCTGCCTGTCGAAGAAAAATGCGGCGGTTGATCATCTGTGAAAAGTGTTTTGCTAAAACTCAGCTTGAATTTTACTCTTAGCTTAATAATTTATAAGGTTTCTCCTATATATGCATCATGAGGGGGAAACTTTTTAGGCTTTTGGCGGTCTGGTAAATAAGACAAGCTGTAAATGAAACCAACCATATTTACATATGTAGGGACTACACTTCTGGTGAGCTGTATGCTTATTCTGGCTGCTTGTAGTAAAAAAACCTCTCTTTGGGAAGCGAGTGATCGGCCTCAGGCAGTCTACAGAGTGATGGAGGACCACTCCCGTTATGAGGGAGATCCTGAAAAGGGGAAGGAGTATTTATTCTCAGGAAACTATATAGGTAATGGGATCCCATATGAACAGTTTGTAAAGTTCTTCAAGCCTACAGAGGATACCGTCCTGAGGAGAGAAGGGAAGAATAGGGTAATCCCATATGGATTTACTGCTTTTGAGAAAGATCCCGGCTACTATGTGGTCAATGGAAACTGCTTCACCTGTCACGCCTCTCAACTAAACGGAAAAGTGGTTCTGGGCCTTGGAAACGCCCATGGTGATTACACCCGGAACCTGAAAGCCAGATTTTCAGTTTTAAACTGGATCCTCAAAAGAAAGTACGGGAAGGATTCTCCCGAGTGGAAGTCCTATGAAGAACAGGGAAGGTTTTACAAGATTATAGCTCCTGAAGTGGTCATGGATAATCCTGGTGTAAATCCTGCCTTCAGACTGGAAGAAGCCTTGGTAGCCTATCGTAACAAAGAAGACCTTAGCTACCAACCTACCCCCAACTTTGAATTACCGAATATAGGCATAGGTACAGATGTACCTCCTCTGTGGAATCTGAACAAGAAAAATGTCCTTTACTATAATGGCGTAGGAAGAGGAAACTGGTCAAAGCTACTGATACAAGCATGCCTACTAGGGATCAAAGACAGCACTGATGCAAGACAAATCCAGCAAAACTTCACAGACGCTATAGCCTGGCTAAAAACGCTGGAACCTCCTAAATACCCTTATCCGCTGGATCCAGAACTGGTAGGGAAGGGGAGAAGTATTTTTGAGAGTAACTGTAGTAAGTGCCACGGGAAGTATGAAGGCCGAGAAACCTATCCTAATAAAATAGTTCCCATCAAAGAGGTCAGGACAGACTCTCTCTATGCCTGGTATGCGCTTCACACGCCACTGACTGATTGGCTGAATGATAGTTGGTTTGCCAAGACCGAGCCTAAAGCCGAGGGTAAACCTTCATTCGGCTATATAGCTCCTCCGCTGGATGGAGTTTGGGCCACGGCGCCCTACTTGCATAATGCCTCAGTACCTGATTTAGAAAGCCTGCTAAACAGTTCTACCCGACCTACTTACTGGTATAGGTCCTTCAAAGAGGGAGAAGGGGAGTACGATTTCCAGAAAGTGGGATGGAAGTACGAGGCCCGAAAATCAGGTAAAGGGAGATATACCTTTGATACCACAAAGCCGGGCTTTAGTAATGTGGGACACACCTACGGAGATACGCTTAGCCAGGAAAGCAGAACAGCGCTCATGGCTTATTTAAAAAGCTTGTAGAAAAGATGATTTTTCTGCTTTCAGCGTTATCATATATGCTTTTCAAGCCGTAGATTGTAGGTAGTGGAGTTCCTGATCTTTCTAACAGAATAATTTTTCATGAAGCGTCCCGGATTGTTGGGTACCCTTATTCAGAGTTTGCTCCTCGGTGGGCTCATTATATATGTATTCGGTTCTATTTTTTATGCAAACATCTTTATCGTAGAGGATAAGGCCCTTTTATCAAGTGCCCCTACCTTACAGGATGTTCAACCATGGTTGGAAACTCCTTCCCTAATTAAGGTTAAAGTCCCAAAAGACACTCAGGTGTATGAGATCATCAGAGAGAATAAACTCTATGAGGAAGGTTGGGATACCCTGGGACAACCTAACTTCTGGCGGAAAGCCATGTATGTATCTCCCGACACTTCCATTATTAACATTGCTAAAAGCAGAGAAATCATAGGAGAAATAGCCTCCAGGGACTGGTGGAATATGCGTAAGCGTACAAAGAAGGCCTTCAAGGACAGCATTAGAGAAGAACTAGCCCTGGGGAAGAAGGATGAAATCTACGTTACCTCAGGCCAGAATCACTTTTATCGTTTCAAAGAAGTCATTCCGGATATCAGCAAAGCCCTACCCGTTTTCAGGGAAGTAGGGGTAGATCCCTGGTATGCTCAGGCCATTCTCCTGATAGAAAGCCCGGGTAGGTCCAGAACTTCCATAGCTGGTGCACAAGGTTCCTTTCAGCTCATGAAGGGAGTAGCCAGAGAACTGGGACTAAAGGTCAACAAGCAGGTAGATGAGCGGGAAGACTTTGAAAAAGCTGCCGGGGCTGCTGCCAAATTTTTACAGAAAACCTGTATCCCTAATACCCGAAGAATTCTCAAGGAAGAAAAGATCACCTATGATGAGAATGATATCTGGTTTAAGCTGCTGGCACTTCATGTGTATCATGCAGGTTGGAGAAATGTCAGAGGAGCCATCAGGAAGATGAAGTCTCCTGAGCCCGGAAGACAGCTCATCCTTGACCTATGGCAAACAGAATACAGAAACTTTAGCAACTCCTCCCAAAACTATTCTCAACTCATACTGGCGTCCATGTTGGAACTGGATGAGGTCCTCTTCACCCAATGCCATATCATTACGGATAGTTAGGAAGTTGTGAAATATATTGTTGAATTAAGTGTGATCCATTCTGGATCATTTTTTCATTGTATGTACTGCTAAATAATGGAACCTCTTCAAGGTTCTTTTGCTCATCTCGAAGAGATGACACTATTTTTAGCCTTACCTGTATACAAAATTGACCCTGAAGGGCGTCAAACAAAGGCAAGCTCCTGCTTGCAAATATAGTAGTTGTGGACTCCTGTCCGCCGATCTATTCTCTTTAAAAGAGTCAAAGTAGAATTAGATTTTGAACTTCAAATTAATAACCGGAGAAAATATGTAAGTTTGATGTGCCTATAGGGTACATGCTTCACGAAACACATCGCTGTTAATACTCGCCTATTGCTCGGAGAAAAGATGGAGGGCATACCCCGCTTCACCTATGAGGTAGTCTCCCGCATGGCCAGACAGCATCCAGAAATCAAGTTCAGCTTTATTTTCGATCGGAAGTTTGATGAGCGATTTATTCCATCTGAGAATGTACATCCGGTAGTTCTTCCCCCACAGGCCAGGCACCCCCTTTTATGGCATACGTGGTTTCATGCCATGGTCCCCTTTTGGGCAGGGAGAAATGAGGTAGATCTGTTTTTTTCTCCTGAGTTTTACCTTCCCACGCTTTCAAAAACGCCCATGGTGCCCGTTTTTCATGACTTGGCGTACGAGCATTACCCCCAGTACATAGGAAAATGGGCAGCCAATTACTGCCTGAAATACTCCCCCAGGTATGCTGAGCGTGCCAATCACCTCCTTACTGTTTCAGAATTCTCCAAGAAAGATATTATAGATACGTATGGGATAGCGGAGGACAAGATCAGCGTAGTTTATAATGGCGCTAGTGAAGCATTTTCTCCCATTTCAGAGAAGGAACAGCAAGAAGTGAGGAGTACTTATACGGAAGGAGCTCCCTTTTTCCACTTTGTAGGAGCCATCCACCCCAGGAAAAATATTACTTCTATTCTGAAGGCCTTTGATGCTTTCCGGGCCAGGGTAGGAGAATCGGTAAAGTTATTGCTGGTAGGTCGGAAGGGGTGGAAGTATGATGACGCTCTCCAGGTATATGAGCAAATGAAGTACAAAGAGGAGGTGATTTTTACGGGCTTTGTGTCAGATGAAGAATTGAGAAAGATTTATGGGGCCTCCTTGGCTTTGTGCTATGTACCTGTTTTCGAGGGATTTGGAATTCCTGTATTAGAAGCTATGCAAGCAGAAACAGCTGTGATTGCAGGAGATGTTTCTTCTATACCAGAGGTGGCAGGTGAGGCAGCGGTAATGGTAGACCCACAGAATGTTGAGGGAATCTCGGCAGCTATGAGTAAGTTGTTTCTTGACCCGGAAGAACGACAGAAGTTAATCGAAAAAGGAAGGGTACAGCGTCAGAAGTTTTCCTGGGATCATACATACAAGCTATGCTGGAAAGTACTGGAACAATACCTATAATAGGGCTTACCCTACAGAAGATGATAGGCTAAGGGCCACGATTACGGGATTAACCTGCACACTTGATATACCAAGAGAGGTTTCAGAGAACTAAAACAACCTATAAATTGTATACAAAAACATACAGCCTCTATGAGTTAAATTTGATACACTAAAGCCATGAAGCACATATTACTTGCATTGATAAGCAGCAGCTTACTCTTCTTTAGTTGCTCTTCAGGAAAAAAAGCCTACCAAAAAGGGGATTATGAAAAATCGGTTAATAGTGCCGTTAATCGCCTTCGAAAAGCTCCTAATAGCAGAAAGGCCATTGAAACCTTGCAGGCCGCCTATCCTTCCTTGCTGGGATATTACCAGGATCAGGTAGCCCAGTTCAAAAGCAGCTCAGATCCCTTTAAGTGGGAAAGAGTCATGGACCGTTACAGTACCTTGAATCAGATCTATGATCAGGTACAGCGTTCGCCAGCCGCCAAACAGGCACTAACTAGTGTGAAGAATTTCCAGTATGATTATGAGACGGCCCTGAGAAATGCGGTGGAAGCTCGTTACCTGATGGGGAATGATCTCTTAGCTACCAATCTACGTGAGGATGCCAAGCAAGCCTATACGCACTTCAAGTGGATAGAAGACCGCCAGCAGGGATTTAAGAATGCTAAAAATCTCATGTTTGAGGCACAGGACCTGGCAACAGTATGGGTACAGGTAGATCCGATTCCTATGCAATCCCGTACGTTCAAGCTGACTACGGAATTTTTTCAGAACAATATAGCTGAGTTTGTTGCGAATAGAACAGGAAGTCCTTTTGTGGCATTTCTGATGCCCGGACAGCAAAGTACTCGCTCTCGTGAGCCAGATCATATTCTTAAAATGGCTTTTGATGACTTTGTAGTAGGTCAGGCCTACGTGAAAGAAACGGTGAGAGAGCGTAGCCGAGATAGTGTAGTAACAGGTACCGTAAAACTGGGAGATTCTACCGTCAACGCTTATGGAACAGTAAAGGCAGAAGTACACTGTTTCCAGAAAGAGATTTCTTCTAGTGGATTACTAGACTTGCAAATCATAGATAGCAGAACCAAAGCTGTCATCTCCCAGAAGAAGTTTCCCGGAACCTTTGTGTACTATGATAAGTGGGGATTCTACAGTGGAGATAAGCGAGCGTTATTTGAGGAAGATGAGGAGTTTATGAGAAGACGTAAACCGCTACCGGATCCACTTCCACAGGATTTATTCGTCGAGTTTACCCAACCCATCTATGATCAGGTAACCCGATATATTTCCGGCTACTACAGTAACTTCTAGCTCTTCTAAATGAAGAATGTTGAATGATTGAGTGTTGAATTATGAAGGAGTACTCCTTCACCATTCAACACTCAATCATTTTTTATGTGCTCATTCTCTATCAGTAGGTTTTCCCTGCACAGCTAAGGCGAAACATCTTTCGCCTCTACTTCTAAGCATTCATTCCCACATTCAAAGTTCACTCATTCAATCATTATCACGTTCTTACACATCCCGGAAAATGTAATATGCCTAGTGAGACTCATTAGGACCTTATCAGCTTGGATGTGATCTTTCCTGTATGAAAACGATACTTTCCTTCTTCGTTTTCCTGAGCTTCATAGTATCTGTATTTTCCCAATCCGATGAAATTAATATTTCTGCGAGTTTTGCCCAGAGCATAGAGCTGAGGGTTATTGGCAGTGCTTCGGTGGATTTTTCATTCTCAGGTTTAAGTGACTACCAGAATGGAAAAGCTAATCTTATGAATACAACTGGATTTGAAGTGGCCTCATCTACTAGTTTTGAAGTACAAGCTGAATTCACAGCCTTTACAAATGAATCAGGA
>JBCBKZ010000790.1:0-2850 GCA_038520955.1 Bacteroidota bacterium
AATTCATTTTTTTCCAACTCTCATTCGCACAAATTTCAACAATGCTTAATATCCAAAAGCTGGTTTATGCCAATTTGGTTCTTACTTGGCGGCTATTTTGGAGGATCAGAACTTTATTAAAAAATTACGCTTTTAAGGCAGATTCCTCCTAGCTATTTCTATTATCTCTTCCCCACATGAGACTTCTTCGCAGATTATCAACATACTTTGTCTTTGACATTCTCAATAAAGATACCGTAAAATCTGCCTTTCTTACAGCTATTGAGGTCTTAGCCTTTACGGTTCTCGTACGCGTGTCTAGGGAAATCATCGCCTCTCCTGAACGGCTCTCTATTTCAAAAGATACTACGCTGTCATCCGGGATCACTACCGGCCTTACGGTAAGTGAGTGAGGCGCCACAGGCGTAATAGCAAAAGTGGCGGAACTTGGGAATATGATGGGTCCACCACAGGATAAGCTATAAGCGGTAGATCCTGTAGGAGTAGCCACTATGATACCGTCTCCCCAATAGCTGTTTAAGAATTCACCATTTATATAAGTGTGCACAGTGATCATCTCATTTGTGTTACTTTTATGTATGGTGAAATCATTTATCCCAAAATTATCTGTTCCAAATATGCCAGGAGGATCTGATATGACCGTAAGCAGTGATCTCACATCCAGCTTATAATGGTCTTGTAGGAGTTCCTCAGTAGCAGATAGAAGGTGGTGTTGGGAAATGCTGGTAAGGTAGCCCAGCCTACCAAAGTTAACGCCCATAATGGGTTTCCCCAATTCGCCACAAAAACGTACTGCTTCCAGAACCGTCCCATCTCCCCCAAAGCAGTAGAGAAATTTACATGGCTGAACCTCCTCACGGGCCCTAAACATGGAAGCTTCAGGAAAGTGGAAGACTTCTCCGTAATGAGAGTTTAGTTGTTGGGCATATTCATGGTAGATAGCAAAGGAGATTTCTCGCTTCTTGAGGTACTCAAAAAAGCGGCTAAGAACACTTAGGTCTGTATTATCCGTTATTCTCCCGAATATGGCAATCTTCATGCAGCAATAAATGAAGTGCGCAAATTAACATATCCTCCTGATAAACAAATCTTATTATCTAATAGGAAGGCTACTGTGGAAGTAGATGCCATTTTGGCCCAGATGGTTTCTGGCCAGTTCTATTCTGACAAGCCTGTCGTAAATGGTGATAATATTTACCCCTAGCCCATATCCGGTAAGCCATTTGTTCTTAAGGAAGTTGTCCTGATTACTGATGGTTTCATCCTGTACATATCCATTATCCAGGAAGGCCGTAAGGTAGAGTCCAAATGGCATGTCCTGAAACCTCTTTACCGGAATCTGCTTGATGTGAACTATTCTCCTGGGGACCAGTGCAAATTTCAACTCCGCCTTGGTAAGTTGGACGTAGGACCCATCTATTACGAAGGGTTGGTATCCTCTAAGATTGGTGCTGGTGCCGGGGAACTCTGTTCTGCCTATGCCTATTACATTCTTTTCAAAGAAGGGCACATCTCTCCCAAAGGTGAAAGTGTGCTGAGTCCCATACGCAAAGAACAATCGCTTACTTAAAGGCACATACTGAGACCAGGAAAAACCAGCCTTGGAGAATGAAGTGCTGGATACGTCAGGTATACCTGTATGTCTGAAATGCACCTTGAATACGTGTCCATCTAATGGATATGTCCTTAAATCTCTTTTATCTGTAACCCACTGAAGCACCAAAGAAGGGTAATGCTCTCTTCCTCTCTGATTAGTTAAGAATCTCTCTGAGAACGCATAAATACTATCTGAGAATCTCCTATCCTTATACTGTATATATCCTCTTAAACTTTTGTACAGAGAAAATCTATGCCTTACCCCCAGCGTATAGGATTGTGTTTCTTGTAGCACCTCGTCCTCCACTTCTCCCCACAGGACCTGTCCTTCCTCCGTACCATATATAATCTCGTCATTCCTGTTATACCTGATCCCTATCATTAGGTCCGTGTAGTTAGAGAAGGTACCAGGTCTGATATAGTCTAGTGCAAGCCGCTGAGTAAATCCTGACTGACCGAAGAAATATAAATCCTCATTATTACCAGTGATGTTACGCCAGCCAATTTTTATACCGTAGGATAGACGGTGGAAGTCTCCTGCCAGTACGGCATCTATTAAGTCATAAGAGTTCCTCTCTTCCACTCTTATCTGTGGTGCCGGGAATATGTACCACCGCTCTTTCACAGAAATAAACACAAACAGGCTCCCGTCCAACATATCATGTTTTATGCTGACTTCATTGAACAGGCCCAGATTATAGATATTCTGCTGGCTACGAGCTATGTGCTCATCAATATTTTTGATGATAAGAGAATCCCCCTTACTAAAGGTCAGCTCTCGTAAAATTACCTTTGGCTTGGTCTTTTTGTTCCCCTCCAGAGAAATGATCTGCACATGCACACGCATATTAGCTTCCTCTACAGGATCACCGGGGTCATTTTCAGGAGGGGTAGCCCAAATCAAGGTTGGTATTAGGGCAACCAACAGAAAGGGAATAACAAACCTGATTATTCTAATGAAAGGGGTATTACGCATCCAGCTTCTTACATTACTATTTCTCTATATAAAATAGAAAAGAAGGAGAGAAATTCATAGACATAACGAACGTAACCCTTAGATCAGTTTGTTAGATGTCCAGATAATTCAATAATGCATCAAGATTTTTCTGATAATCAACCAGTTGGGGGGTTTTGTGGAAGGTTTTAATCACCCGATAATCAAAGCGATCGAAACTAGCGACTACTCTTGAGAGGTCTTCTACATTCAGTTTCAGCGTAGCAATGAAACCTGTCTCGTCAGCTTTGTTGGATAGG
>JBCBKZ010000791.1:0-2849 GCA_038520955.1 Bacteroidota bacterium
AGGCATATTCTTTTTCTGTAATGAGATCAAATTTATCTCCCAGCCAGTATCTGCCGGATTTGATAGGATTATCATTATCTGTTTCTACATAGTCTACTCCTACTGCTGTCCCTAAAGAAAGGACAGGATTAACGGGAGAAGATGCTTCCTGTACACGTAAGCCAGGCTGATCAGCTATTTGTAGGAAGTAGTAAGTGGTATCAGAGTAGAGATTGAAGGTATGCTCAAAGCGGGAAACCTGGTCATTATAGGCCCAGGTATGAGGAGCCTGACCGTAGAAAAGCACATAATCATTCTGGTCAAAACTTCCATCATCAGCACCTTCTACCCAAATAGCGTTCTCTACCAGGTCATCATGTCTGCTGGCGCTATTGGCCTGAGGAAGCATAGCCCCTCCGTTTCCATATAGCTGGATATTGGCTGGATTAACAGAGCCTATGTTTATCCCAAGTTGGTTAAAGAAGTCCGCATCCAGTCTGTAGATGCCATCTTCTTTAATGCCTATTTTATACCAGGTACCAGAAGAAAGTACGGAGCTATTAGCATATTCTCTTGGTTGAGCGCCAAGATTGGTTACGCTACTTACGCCCGCCAGAAGAAGGAAAGCACAAATAAATATTGTCAGCCTGTGAAACATGGTAAGTCTCTTTTATCGAATATGATAACGGTAGAATGCTAGACTTGTGATAGTCCTTATAACTAATGTCAAGATAATCAAAATACCCCCTGCAATTAGGGTGAAAATTTAGGGATTTCTACCCTTCTCAGATAAAACATAGAAAAATATCTATTTGAGGGACGGGAAAGTGTATACTCTCCGACATTATCTACTCTTATAGACTAGGAAATAGTCTCTTCTGTTTCTTCCTCTATTTCTTCTACTTCTATGGGGCCTGCTATTTCATCCATTACCGGACCTTCTTCATTATCCTTATCCAGGAGGAGGAGGAGAACAGGTAATAGCAGAAGGTTACTAAACATAGCAATACCCAATGTGATGGAAGTCAGTGTTCCAAGTGCCTGAGTTCCTCCGAAGGAAGAAGCGGTAAACGTAACAAATCCAAAGAAGAGGATAATGGAGGTGTAGATCATACTCACACCCGTATCCTGGAAAGAATTGGTGATGGCTTGTGAGATGGTGTCTCCCAGGGAGCGCGCCAATCTGTAGCGTGCCAGGAAGTGAATGGAGTCATCCACCGCTATCCCGAAGGCTACCCCAAATACCAGGGCAGTAGAGGGCTTGAGCGGAATCCCAAAAAATCCCATGACGCCTGCTACCATGATAAGTGGCAGGAAGTTCGGAATCAGGCTGATGACAATCATTCTCCAGGAACGGAATAACAGCCCCATAATCATCGCAATGATCACAAAGGCAATAGCCAGACTGGTCAACAAGTTGTTGATCAGATACTCATTCCCTTTGATGAAAATGGGGGTGGTTCCGGTGATACTGATTTTATATCTGGAGGTATCTGTCCCGAATATGTCTTCAATGTCATTGGTAACAGAGTCTATCAAAGCTTCCATTTCTAGAGAACCTATGTCTCTGATGGAGGAAGATACCCTAGTTTTTTGCATGAGAGAATCAGTCAGGGTAGACTTGACTACTGCATCCGTATTCAACTTGGTATTTTGTAAGAAAGACCTGATGAAATTATACTCATCTCTGGATGGGATGTCGTACGCTTCAGGATCTCCACCAAACAGAGACTGCCTTAGGAACATCACGAAATCTGTCGCACTAAAGCTTCTCGAAATCTTATCTTGATAATATTCGCCTTCTGCCAGCCTCCTCTGAAGTTGGTACACTTTCTTGAGAGTAGATAAGCGTTGAACCCCTCTTGGCTTCTTAGTATCTATGAGAATTTCAAATGGAAGCGCCCCATTGAAGTTTTCTTCTATATATCTAAGGTCAGTAAGAATCTTACTATCCTCAGGAATGTCATCCACTATATAGGCTATAGGAAGGATTCGGCTCATGCCATAGAGAGAAATGATGGCTATGATCACGGATGCCCCAATAACCTTCCATTTATGGAAATGGACGACTTTGTCTATACTCCTAATGGAGACGTCTAAGGTCTTTCTGTCCAGGTGCTTAGTTTGAAAATCTGTAGGTGGGGGAAGGAAACTTAGCACGATGGGAATCAGAATCAGAGAAATGAAGAAGGCCGCTACGACACTGAGTCCTGCTATGATTCCAAATTCTTTTAGCGGCTGAATATCTGTAAAGGCTAATACACCCAGTCCAACAGCAGTGGTAGTGTTAGTCATGATGGTGACTATCCCTATTTTCTCAATCACCTGAATGAGGGACTTCATCTTATTCCGCGTCCTTCTATATTCAATGTGATACTTGGTGATGAGATAGACACAATTAGGAATGGTGATGACCGTAACTAAGGCCGGAATGACCCCAAGTACCAGGGTGATCTTAAAGTCAAATATCCCAATTAACCCCAGGGTACAAATGATTACCCCTAGTACTACCAGCATAGGGAAGATAACCATGTAAAAAGAGCGGAAGAATATCAGGAGCGTAATAGCTAAGACCCCCAAGGCTATATAAAGGAATAGCGCTAACTCCCACTTAATGGTCTTATGCACATTTACCCTGATAGCAGGCAGGCCTGCATACCTGAGAGGGATATCAAATTTTTCTTCGAAGGGATTGGTCTGAGCCGTAATCCCGTCGTATACTTCTGTTTTTCTTTTAGAGTTTAGAAAGGTATCTACTATGGAGATGGCGATAAGGGTGGTCTGAGCATCATCATCCAGTAATAGTCCTTTATAAAATGGGAGGGAGTTGATTTCATTTGCCAGACTATCTACCCAGGAAGAAGTAGATA
>JBCBKZ010000792.1:0-2847 GCA_038520955.1 Bacteroidota bacterium
TAGGTATAATCCGTAGGAGGAACAAATGTCTCTTTGATGGTTCTTACAGAGACCCAACGTAGTAAGTTAAGGTAAGACCCTGCTTTATCATTAGTACCGGAAGCTCTCCCTCCACCAAAAGGCTGCTGCCCTACAACGGCACCTGTAGGCTTATCATTGATATAGAAATTTCCAGCAGTATGGCGGAGAATGCGCATACTTTCTTCTATCACATATCTGTCCTGAGAGAAAATAGCTCCTGTCAAAGCATAAGGACTCGTCTCATTCAACAACTGCAGCGTATCCTCATAGGCCTCATCCTCAAACTTATATATAGTCAGTACCGGCCCAAAAATCTCCTCACACATAGTCAGGAACTTAGGATTCTCAGTTGCTACCACGGTAGGTGAAATAAAATAACCTTCTGAATCATCATAGGTCCCTCCGATCAGAATCTCAGCATCATCTGCAGCTTTCACCTTTTCTATATAATCCGCGATCTTATCAAAGGCGCGTTTATCTATTACGGCATTGATGAAGTTGGTGAAGTCAGCCGGATCACCCATTTTGAAGCTTTTCACGTCTTCCAATAGGTTGGTAACTACTGTGTCATACACAGAAGCACTGATATACGAACGGGAAGCAGCAGAACATTTCTGTCCCTGGAACTCAAAAGCCCCTCTACTAAGAGCAGTAGCAGCTGCTAAGGCATCAGCTTTTTCGTGTACTACTACATAGTCCTTTCCCCCAGTTTCTCCTACTATCCTAGGGTAGCTCTTATACTTGCCAATGTTAGTTCCTATGGTTTTCCAAAGATGCTGGAATACGCCGGTAGAACCTGTAAAGTGAAGTCCGGCCATATCAGGATGTGAGAAGATAATGTCTCCCATCATAGGTCCGTCTCCGTAGATCAGGTTGATTACGCCGTCAGGAAGACCCGCTTCTCTGAAAACTTCCATCACCATATTGGCAGCGTATACCTGAGAATCTGCAGGTTTCCAGATACAGACATTACCCATCATAGCAGGTGCTGCGGGAAGATTACCTGAAATGGCCGTGAAGTTGAAAGGGGTAATACAGAATACAAAACCCTCAAGTGGTCTGTACTCTACCCTATTCCAAATGCCAGGAGACGAATTTGGCTGATCCTGGTAAATCTGCTGCATGTAAAGGGCGTTGAAACGTAGGAAATCAATCAACTCACACACAGCGTCTATTTCTGACTGGTATACATTCTTAGACTGGGCTAGCATGGTGGCAGCATTCATTCTCGCACGGTAGGGTCCGGCAATTAGTTCAGCCGCTTTCAGGAAGATGGAAGCCCTGTGCTCCCAGCTGGTTTCCTCCCAGGCAGGCTTAGCAGTCAAGGCCGTTTCTATGGCCTTATATACATGCTCCTCACTCGCGTAGGAGAAGTTCCCAATGACTCTCTTATGCTTGTGGGGGGAAGAAAAGGGTTTCTGTTCTGTTGTCATCACTCGCTCTCCCCCTATATGCATGGGGATGTCCATTTCGTGGGCAGACATGACTTCCAGGGCTTGTTTTACAGCAGCTCTTTCTGGAGAACCTGGTGCATAGGACTTAACTGGTTCATTAAAGGGTGGTGGGACCCTAAAAAATGCGTTGGCCATTTTCTTTTCTCTTTCTTGGTAATTGAATGGGCTACAAAGTTAGTATAGCAACTTACTTAAACAAGACATAGCCTATGAGAAAGTCTATCACAGGCTACACAACTGTAAATCAACACTTTACGAGCAAGTAAAAAATCCGCTATAGATTCTCACATTTTTTTTCACAAATATTTGCATAGAATCACGACCTCGTATACCTTTGCAACACTTTGAAATAAAGAGGGAGTTTAGCTCAGTTGGTTCAGAGCACCTGCCTTACAAGCAGGGGGTCACAGGTTCGAGTCCTGTAACTCCCACCCTGAAAATCAAGCACTTATAACGAAATAGTTGTAAGTGCTTTTTTTATGCGCACACCATGCGCACGCATTTTCCTCGCATTCTTTTTGAGAAACTCATTTTAAAAGGATTAACCCTTTCCCTTATCAGAAAGATGCCTACGCCCACCTCAAACCCCTTTTTAGCAAGGGGCAAATTGTAGTATTGAAAAAACGTCCAGAGACTAGGAAGAAGAGGGGCCGGAATAGCTTTACTACTCATTTACTGGAAAAAGGTGTCGACCTGCGCCATATTCAAGGATTATTGGGACCCAGCATTAGGGAAACAACAGAAATTTATACTCATATTACCCGGAAACTTTGTAGAAACCCTTTTGAATTCTATGAGCTCCCCCCAAATGGATGACCATCTTTCTCAACTTTCTAAGACAGAAGTACATCTACGTTTACCTAGATTTGCGATGGAGTTTGACCAAAGTCTTAAACCTATGTTAACCAATATGGGTATGAAAACCGCATTCTTGCCTCAGCAGGCAGACTTTAGCAACACAAGTGAAGAAGGGGAACTGTATGTATCTGAAATAAAGCATAATTCTTTTCTTCAGGTGTATGAGAAAGGGACCATAGTAGAAGCGGCCACTTCAATGGCAGAAGGAACTACCTCTATTGAAACCCCGGAAAGTGAGAATATCATAGACATAGACAGACCCTTCCTGCTGATGATTCACTAGCAAAGCACCTCCAGAGTCCTGTTTATGGGAAGTATTCAGAATCCTAAGCCTATAAATGACTAAGGCTGATATTCAGATACCCGGAAGGATACCGTGATCAGAAATCCATTTCCAGGTAGAAGAAAGCCTTTAAACGTGAAGGTCATTCTCATACTTGTCGTAAATGGTCAATAATAAACGATTAATAACTGACCCTGAAGGGTGTCACACATAATGCCAGCTTATTAATCG
>JBCBKZ010000793.1:0-2847 GCA_038520955.1 Bacteroidota bacterium
AGACTAACAGCTCAGAATTTTACCGACATCCTAAATCAAAATCTCAATTACATACCGTATTCCCTATATGAAAGTGGTAAAAATAAATATTTGTTTGTTTAGAAGCATGTAAAATTACCTAATCTTTGGTATGTATCTGACCAGCGGTAAGGAAGTTTTCCTAAAGTTGTCAGTTTCTACCTAAAAAGACCTGGAGTTCTGTTCATTCCAGCTTACTGACGACTGGAAGTAGCTAGATGAACTCTTTCCCTCATTTATTCGTTTTATCATAGGTTCATCATTACCAGAGTAATCTATAAGTCATTATCTTTGGTAGATTCACTTAATCAGATTAGCTGAATAATCTCATCTTTTCGCTTCAAATACCAGCCTTAGGGAACAATATCTACCTTCACGAATCATTGATTTAATTCTATGTTAGATTTACTCAACCTGGAAAGACGATCAGGTACAAGAATCATTATTTACGTATTGGCTGCTGCTATCATAGGGGGATCCCTCCTGTATTCTAATTTTTTAGCGGAGAGGTTGGCTGAAAAAGAAGCTAAGGCCATTAAACGATATACTGATGCAGTGGACTTTGTGGGGAACTTCGACCAGCCCTCAGAAGAAGATGGAACGGAAGAGGCTTTGATTGCTATAGAGAGTATGCTGGGGTTTATTATAGAGCAGCAGCTTTCCCTGGATGAGAGTAGTGAAATTCCTCTTGTATTAGTGGGAGAGACAGATACCTCTTTTAATAACCTCACCATTAATGAGAATACACAGAAGAGGGCAGCAGAACTCAGTGAAATCATTAAGAGTTTTAAGGAGCTACACGATCCTATTAAGGTAGAATATACACCTGGCCGTTTTCAGACTGTGTATTATGGTGAGTCCTTCATCCTTAGTAGGCTAAGATGGTTTCCTGTTATTCAGTTGCTAGTGGCTTTTGGGTTTATTGGAGTGGTATTCGTAGGCTTTGTGATTGCGAAGCGGAATGAGCAAAACCGCGTATGGGTAGGCTTGGCAAAGGAAACGGCCCATCAACTCGGGACACCTGTTTCCAGCCTGATGGCCTGGACGGAGCTGCTCAGAATGAAAGCCAGACCTGGAGATGAGGAAATGATAGAGGAAATAGAAAAGGATGTCCAAAGGTTGGAAACCATTACGGAAAGATTCTCTAAAATCGGTTCTAAGCCTGAATTGGTTTCTATCAATCTGGATGAGTTTTTAAACCGTTCAGCGGAATACATCAGTAAGCGGATGACGCGCAGGGGAAGTATAAAGGTGAAGGTAGAAAATGGATTGCCTACAGACAGTCATTTGCGGGTAAACCCTCAATTGTTTGATTGGGTAATAGAGAATCTTCTGAAAAATGCCTTAGACGCCATCCAAACCAAGGAAGGGGAAATTAATATCAAAGCTAGTGGAAGAGGCGGGCAGTATTATATAGATGTGAGTGATACTGGTAAGGGGATACCCAAAGGTAACTTCAAGAAAGTATTTGAGCCTGGATTTACCACTAAGAAGAGAGGATGGGGATTAGGATTGAGCCTCACAAAGAGGATTGTGGAGAATTATCATAAGGGGAGTATATACGTAAAAGCATCTGAATTAGGGAAAGGAACTACATTCCGAATCCAGCTTCCCATGTAGCATTATTATGCCTTCAGGTGTTTGGTAAGCAGAAAGTAACGTAGGAAATTATAGGGTTATCTGTAAATTTACAGAATGGGGAGAATTCTGAGTATAGACTACGGAAAAAAGAGAACAGGCCTGGCCTGGACGGATCCCTTTCAAATTATTGCTACTGGAATAGGTAGTATAGATACGCCAAAATTGAAAGAGGAGCTGATCAATAGAGTGAAAGAAGGGGAAGTAGAAGAAATCGTATTGGGGTTTCCCACCCGTTTGGATGGCAGTGATACGCATGCTACTCAGGCTGTGAAAGACTTTCAGAAGTGGTTGGTGAAAAGGTGGCCTGAGATGAAAATCCATCTTTGGGATGAAAGGTTTACCTCTAAAATGGCACATCAGACTATGTTGGATGCCGGACTTTCCAGAAAAAAAAGGAAAGACAAACATTTGGTGAATCAGATAAGTGCCACCATAATCTTACAAGAATTTTTAAGCGGAAGATAAAGGATTTAATAATTTACTCACAGATGTTATTACCGATAATTGCATATGGGCATCAGGGCTTGAGAGAAGAGACCCAGGAAATAGGACCGGATTATCCTGACTTGGCTACCCTGATAGAAAACATGTTTGAAACCATGTACCATGCACAGGGAGTGGGACTGGCTGCTCCTCAGGTGAACATTCCGATCAGGATGTTTGTGATAGATGGCGAACCAATGGATTCTTCCGCTGAAGATGGAGAGGAGAGTATGCTGGGATTTAAGGGCGTTTTCATTAATCCTAAGATGATGGGAGAAACCGGAGAGAAATGGAGTTTTGAGGAAGGATGTATCTAACCTAATATTCTAACAAAAGTAAGGATTCTAAAAGAATTTGTCAAGATTTAATACTTCTTTTTTAGTGTAAAAAGGCCTGATAATATTGGGATAATTCTTACGTAGATTGAATTTTATAGACTTTTTGGTCTATTCCAGCCCCTGAAAGTTATACCTAATCTAACTTATCTATTTCCTATAGATATAAAGGGTAAGTTTTTATAGGAGAATCTTCATATTAGGCTTTTACCTGTCTATCAGGGAATTTCATAGGATAAGGTGTATCTATCTCCCCTTTGGAGATTTTCCCTAATCTTCCTTTTAATAATTGCTTGCGCATACGGGAGAGATAATCAGTAAAAAGTACTCCTTCAAGGTGATCGTACTCATGCTGGATAATTCTGGCTTT
>JBCBKZ010000794.1:0-2847 GCA_038520955.1 Bacteroidota bacterium
CCTCAAATCTGCTAAAATCGCAAATGATAGGGACGTACAGTTGGGGCTTACCAGGATATCGTTCTTTTAGGGTATCTGCCAGGAAATGACTGATGGGTAAGTATGCATCCACTATCTTCAACCCTATTCTTTCGAAAAAGAAGTCGCTAATTCTATTTTTGAGCTTTTTACGAGAGGTAAGGGCGGCATTCCATTCTACAATTTGGTAGACAAACTTGTAGTTCCAGATACTTGCGATCAGCCTGTAGAGAAGCATATTGCCAAACCCCATAGAGTGGACAATCAAATAGCCTGTACCTTTGGCTTGCTTAAGTTTCCTCAGGAATCCAACTTCCTTAAACAATCCCTGTACTTTCCGAATATTTCTGGTAAAAAAACTAGAGGGCCTGAATACAGAATCAGTTACAAAATGGTAGTTGACACCATCATAGAATCCGGAAGGAGGAACTTCGTCTTGTTTTTGTGAAGCTGTTAATACTCCCTTACGATTAAGTACAAGAACTGGCTCCCCATGGGCTACGATTCCTTTCCCGTAAAGTCTTATTCTTTCAATAGGAGCAGCAGGGACTACAGGAAAACCAGACTTTCCTACCTGTACTATCTTAACATCCATTCTCGTGACCTTTCCTAATTGTTAAGTGGTTATCAACCAGAGTTCTTTTTTCAGACTTTCTCCCAGACAATGAAGGATCGCACCAACCCAAAAGGGTAAATGAACCTACACTCAGTTTGACAGTTTAGACTTCTCTTACGACTCTATTCTGATCTTTCCTTACTCTCGTAAGCTATTCCTTTTAAGACTTATTGCCTATATAAGATATTCATGGAGTGGGGAGCAGACAATCAAAAGGAAATGAATGGCTAGTATTGGAGGCTCAGCGGCTAGGTTTCAAGACATCTACGGATATAAAAAAAGGCATGACGGAATAATCCATCATGCCTGAACAAATATTTTATATACTCGATTTATTCCTCTATAGGAACAATGCTTACTATTTTTCTGGTTTTCTGATTGAAGGTACGATCAGTGAATTTTACAGTCCCGCCTGCCAGGGCAAAGAGTGTGTGGTCTCTTCCGATACCTACACCTTCTCCGGGACGAAACTTGGTTCCTCTTTGACGAACAATGATGTTACCAGGAATGGCTACCTGACCACCATAGATTTTCACTCCAAGGCGATTACTTTCTGAATCGCGACCGTTACGGGAACTACCTCCACCTTTCTTGTGAGCCATGACTTAAATTTTGTTAGAATTTATACTGTGATGCTTTCTATTTCGATTTTAGATAGGTGCTGACGATGACCGTTTTTCACTCTATACCCTTTTCTACGCTTCTTCTTAAAAACAATCACTTTGTTGTCTTTCACGTGCTCTACCACCTTAGCGGATACACTAGCACCAGCTACCAGAGGTTTTCCTACTGATACGCTTCCATCGTTATCCAGAAGAAGAACGTCCTCAAAAGTAACGCTGTCTCCTTCTTCCTGCTCTAGTCTGTTCACATAGAGTTCCTGACCCTCTTCCACTTTAAACTGGAATCCTTTTATGTTTACTATTGCGTACATGATAATCTTTTTGGGATTGCAAATTTACATCTTTTTCCTGCATTTCAAAAGTATACGTCAGGTATTCTTAAAAGAATTTATGGTTGCAAACATTCTCTTCTGTTAATTGTCTCGTTCTATACTCAATGACTCTATACTGACAAGGATGAAGAAAAAGGTAGTAGTAGCGATAACAGGCGCCAGTGGAAGCATTTATGCACAAAGATTACTTCAACAAATGGCTACCGTCAAAGAGCTGGAAGTAGGCGTAGTTTTATCCAAGAATGCCATGGATGTGTGGCAACATGAATTAGGAATCCCCTTTGACTGTCCCTTCCCTATTTACGAGAGAACAAATTATATGGCACCTTTTGCCTCGGGATCAGCCAAATTCATGCATATGGTGATAGTTCCCTGCTCTATGGGTACGTTAGGGAGAATAGCTAGTGGGTTCTCTGATGACCTCATTACCAGGGCCGCAGATGTCATTCTGAAAGAAAGAAGGCAACTCATCTGTATGGTAAGAGATACTCCCTTTAACCTCATCCATTTGGAGAATATGCAAACCGTTACACGTGCGGGAGGAATTATTTTGCCAGCCATCCCTTCTTTCTACTCCAGGCCTACCACCATAGAAGAAGTGGCTGACACAGTAGTCCACAGAATCATTGATCAGTTAGGCCTAAGTCAGGACACGTATAGATGGGGAGAGAAATGATTATACCTCTATCCTCTAAATTTTCGTAATATTCAGGGCAGGCTTCACTTTTTTCCTAAAAGACACACAAAAACATGAATCTTCGACTAACTCTCTTACTTCTTCTTTCCCTCAGTCTCTCTTCCTGTATCACCATCATAGAATCCTACACCTTTCATAAGGATGGCTCCGGCCAAATGGAATACATAGTGGATATGAGTGAGATCTCTGCCTTAATGAAAATGGGAGGTGGAATGGAAGAACAGGATGACCTCATGGGACAAAGCAAAGAAGAATTGGATAAGAAGTTGGCTGGCATACAAGGTATTAGTAATGCCACCACCTTTTTTGATGAGGACGAATATATGTTTACAGTCTCTTTTGACTTTTCCTCTCCAGATGCTTTAAATCAAGCCTTAAATGACGTCCTTCAGATAAAGTCTGAGGAAAAGATTTTCCATTGGAACGGGAGCATGATTAGCAGAAAGCACCAAGCTGACACTCAAATGGAACTCCTCAATGAACTGAAAGGAGACGAGCAATCAGAGATGGTCATGTCCCTGTTTAAGGATATGAAGTACATCTGTAAGTACCAGTTTGACA
>JBCBKZ010000795.1:0-2845 GCA_038520955.1 Bacteroidota bacterium
TATTCTCAGAAACATATCCACTGATTAATGGATCCTCTGTATACTGGGCCACTGTATTATAGGGACTTTCTCCCATCTCTATCATGATGCTGTTATTCTTGTATACAGGAATATTCTTTTGGGTATACCCAAAAGCCAAGGGATGCGTTAGATCCAATTCCACTTCAAAAATGGTCCCTCCTATGGAGGTTGCGCCTAAAATCTCAGGTGCTTGTCCATAAGGTTTTCTAACCCCTTTCTCACTACTGTCTTTTTCCACCTTTAATTTATTATCTACCCACTTTTGTCGAATTACCCATTCAGTAGCGCCACGCTGAGTAATCAGGGTATTCCCGGCTGAGATCCAGTTTTTGATAGCAGTTTGCTGATCCGATGTTAGGAAGCTATACCTTCCAGAGACCATGATGAGGGTGTTGTAATCATAAAGATTCACACGGTTTAGGTCCACCCAGTCTACCTTGGTAATGGGCATATCCAGACGGGTATCTCCCATATGCCAAACCTCCCCACTTTCATAGGAACTTAGTCCTTCCCCTATCAGCATGAGTACTTTGGGTTTCTTAAGAGTTTGAAAATGACGGCTACCCAGATCTATCCCTAACTCACTCATCCCGCCTTGCAGGCTTTCCACTTCCACTTCGTACTTCCTGACTGCCTGTTGTACCCAGAAATGGACTGAGTCTACCATGGCCTTCTGCACTTGAAGCGGGATGCTAAGGGTGCCGGCTGAATAGGACTTATTAGCTATGGTAAAGGGTTTGTGGCTCGCCATAACTTTAAGCCCTTTATCCTGGAGAAAATACAAGGCATGCATGGCGGCATCATCTCTGCTGTCTATGAGGTAAGCATATTTAGCATTGGCTATTAAAGGAACAGAGGGAGATAAATCTTCGGGGATAATAGGATCAGTTAGGTCAGGTACATTTCCGTTCATTTCAGCAAATGGAAGCCCATAGGCATGAACCTGGGACCAGGCAGACGCATCATAAAAGACGGAATCCCTAAATGATGTATACGTCTCAAACATGCTCTGGACCATTTTATATTGGGCCTGTTCTGTAGGGACTATATAGGACATCCCTGCCTCGAATACCTCATTATCTCTTCTCAGTCTCTCCTTGACGGGATATACCTGAATTTTGTGCTGAAGAAGTAAGTGGAGAAACTCCTTGTTTCTGCTGTCGTTATATCTGTCTCCAAATACATAGGCTCTTACAGGCTTGCGAGCTGCTTCCTCTATGGCATCCGTAAAAAATTCTCTTTGGTAGGCAAGAAGCCTTGTCTTATTCTCTACGGAAGCCCTTAAGGTAGCCAGGCTGGACACCAACTGATTTCGGATGGTATATGGGAAGGTTACCAGCCATGTATCTCCTTGCTGCCTATGACCACGAGAGCTGGCTTGCTCAAATAGTAGGGCTAATCCACCCTGAAGATCAGGATAAGAAGAACCATATCCTGGGTAAGTATTGTCAAAAATTTCTTTGGTGAAATAGAGCGTTCCTATGCTATCCATATCATTCCTGAAATACTCTCCGAAGAGAGGATTGAGCTCTTCATAGTTTGGTGCAGGAATAATGGGATCAAGAGAGCCATTAGTTTTGGCAGGCTCAAAGAAGTAGGTACTGCTGGTTCCCATCTCGTGAAAGTCTCCAACTACATTTGGGTACCACTTATGGTACCACTTCATTTTGGCTTTGGATTCCGGATGTACCAGAAGATACCAGTCTCTGTTTAAGTCAAACCAGTAATGATTAGTCCTTCCTCCCGGCCAAACCTCATTATGTTCTCTGTCTAAAGGATCTGCTACCGTAGGGCTGCCCTTGTGCATATTAGCCCAATGTGTATGTCTGTCTCTCCCGTCAGGGTTAAGTACTGGATCTATGAAGACGACAGCCTCTTTTAGCCATCTTTGTGTTCTGGGAGATTTATCTGCCAATAAATAATAGGCCGTAAGCATGGCGGCTTCTCCACAAGATGGCTCATTACCATGGACATTATAGCCCAGGTTGACGAGAACGGGAGCATTCTCCGCTTCAGAAAATTCTTCAGTAGAATTCACCCTTTCTATCTGCTTAGCCTGTATTTCATCTAAGGAAGCCATGTTCTCCTCATCTGTGATACATAGCATGATGAGGGGCCTGTGTTCATAGGATTCTCCCAGTACTTCCAGACTGGCTCTAGGAGAAATAGAGGCTAACTTTTCAAAGTAGGAAACGATTCTGTCAGTACGTGTATGGTGGCTCCCGACAGGGTAACCAAGAAACTCCTGTGGACTGGGGATGGAAGTATCTACTTCCATATTTTCCGGAAAAAAATAGTCTGATTGTGAGAATAGACTGCCTGAGAATAGGCATAAAAGAAGAATACTGATTCTAGTCATGGGTTGTGTGGGTTTTCGTCTAAACTAGAAAATTATGGGCTTATATGCACCTAAAAGAAAAGAGGCTGCCTTTTCTGACAACCTCTCTATATGCGTAAATTTGGGAAATCTATCTTGCTGCGGCATTACTATTCCGGCTTGATCAGTTTTAGAGATATAGAGTTCTCCAGGGTAGTAAAGAGTCTGATGATGTACATACCTGTAGGTAATCCATCCGTGGGCAGTACATACTTGGCTATTTGTCCAGACTTTCTCAGAAGCTGACGCACCAATACTCTCCCCTGCATATCTATGATGTTCATTTCAAAATCTCCATCTATTTCACTATTGATAGACATCTTGGGCGTACTCACCGCTGGGTTAGGAAAGAGTTTAACGTCTTTGAAGATCCCTGTCAGGAGAGTAGCTCCTATCTGGTCCATGTAGATAGAATTTCCTATAGAGGTTTCCTCATCGGCTGGCGTC
>JBCBKZ010000796.1:0-2820 GCA_038520955.1 Bacteroidota bacterium
CTCCCTAAGTACGGAATGTCTATTTTCTGGAGAAAGTAAAGCTGAGCTTCTGGAGATAAAGTGTTCTAAATGAGGGTATTTAAGTTTTGATGGGTATCGAAAAACTGAATTCAATAAACCTTTGGGTATATTTAAATAATATGAGAATAGTTTTTCTTAGTACCCGAAATATATGAAATAAAAACTCTTTTTCCTTTAAAAAATAAATGAAAAATTTTATATATGATAATCTCTCTATGGATAAAATGGGAAAACGGCTACAGAATTTTCTGTAGCCGTTTCGCTTTCTGTATAGAGAGGATAAGCTATTCTCTGCCGTACGTTCCTACCCCATAGGTTTGCTTTTTCTGAAAGAGAAAGTCTTTCTCAAATTTCAGATTTTTGGGAAGGGTGAAATCAATGGGATTTTGAGGGGTATACCTTCTGACCAGGGTCTTCACGCTCTCACTTAGTTCTGAGAAGGTCAGGTACTCTTTCTGGTTATTTCTTAGCGTACTGATTAGGTACTTGGCAAAGGGACTGTTTTCTCCGGGCTTCCCATCCCACACTTTCTCTATGTCTCCTGAGGTTAGTACCCAGATACCCCCGTGAAAATCATTATTCTTGGGTAGGGTAAAGCTGGAAATAGAACCCGCATAACAAGCATCTGAAATCAGGAGGGTGTTTTTAGATTTGATGGACATCAGGTAATCCATGATGGTGGCATTTCTGATGTAATCAGTAGTCTTCCCTATTCTGGCATCCTTGGGTACCCAGTATCCTCTTTTGTTATCCGGGTCATAGAACCCATGTCCTGCGTAGTAAATGAGTAGGTTGTCTTCAGGCTGAATGTTTCTCTGAAGGACATCCAGGGTTTCCAGAATATTCTCACGGGTTGCCTGATCACCAAGCAATTTAAATACCCTCTGCGCTTCAAACTGATAGTTATTGATGAGCACATTCCCTATGTCATGGGCATCTTTCATGGCGTTATTCAGGTCCGTCCAGAAAAGGTAGTCGTTAGCTGCTATCAGGAGTAGAAAATTTCTTCCTGTCCCCATCTGGGCCAAAGGCTTCTGATAGGATGGGGGAGATCCGTATGAGGGAGATGGCCTATGTGCTTGAGCTGGTCCGTAAGAAGGGAGTGGGGGAGGAGAGGCTGGTACAGGCTTGGGCCTATACAAAGGCGTAGGAGTAGACTTCCGGTAGTTAGGAGGAAGTGGTACATCTCCTGGCTCATTGAGAATATAAGGCTTAAACTCACTTTCTTCCGGAAAAGGGTTGTAGGCCTGCTCTTGAGCTTTCTGTTGGAAAGAAGGGGCCTGTGAAGGCGCTGGAGGATAGCTGATCTCTGCTTGCTTAGCAGCCCTCCTGGCTTTTAGACGAGAGACAGAAAGTGATTTCCAGGCTACCTGTGAATAGGCGGGTGTATGTAAGCCTATCCAATGCCCGAAAATATCACACGCATCAATAGACTGGACAAGCTCTTCATTTATGTAGAAGTGCCATTTATGTGAGATTTTCCTGACTGTCAGCTTATTCTCCTTAAAAATCTGGAGATGCCTTCGGCTTCCTCTGGAAAGGTTGATCCTTTCTGAAGACCTGAGTATGCTGATGTTCCAGTTCCCATTAGGGAGAATGGAGAAATAATAGTGGTTTTGACTAAAATCCTGCCCAAAGATGAGACCTACCTCCTGAGCTCTGTCAGAGACAAGCTGATAGGAAGTCTCAATTTCATAGTGGGTGCTGGTATCAAAGTAGATCTCCTGTCCCGAAAACTTTCCTAAACGATTTACATGGGTTTGGAAAGCACTTCTGCTTTGTTGATTACCAGTAGCGGGGGAGGAATTACTTCTCCACCCAGTCTCAAGAGACTCGTTCTCATAGAAAAGATATTGTTTGTGGGGGGAAGGAGATTGGCTCCTGAGAATATCAGGACCTCCGGATAGTAGGGTGATGAGTAGACATGCAGATACGAAGCGTAGGGAATACAGCAAATGTTGATAATTGCGCATTCCAGATGTTTGTCACAGAATCCAACCAGGAAGGGGAGTGCTATGGCTGATTAGACATTCTCAAATGTATGTGACGAAGAGGGTAATTCCGCAGGAGTAAACTCTCGAATATTACAACAATTAATTTATCCGAAATTTCGGTCTGAATAGGGTGATATGCTTCTGGGAGGGATTATTCTTCTTCCGGGTATTGGAAATCATATAATTTCTCAATCTTTTTCTTACGTAACTCTATAACTTCCATTTCGATGTTTATGGCCTCCAGGGGAACATCTCTTGGATCTGTTTTAGTTCTACCTATGGCGTCTACTACCTCCATGCCTTCTATCACTTCCCCAAAGATGGTGTATTGCTGGTCCAGCCAGGGGGCACCTCCTATCTCCATATAGGCCTTAATTTCTTCTTCTGTATACTTAATATCTTCATTGATGGTGGCAGAAATACGTGCTTCAGCCATTTGAAGTTCTCTCTCTGTAAACGTCTTACCTTGCACTATATAGAACTGACAACTCGAAGACCGTCTTTCTGGATTCACTGCATCTCCCTGCCTGGCAGCAGCGAGCATACCCTTTGTGTGGATGTAGCCTGGAAGTATTTCCGCCTCCAGAGTATATCCCAGGCCCCCTCTTCCCCAGCTTCCCTTTTGATCTGGATCTTTAGAGTTAGGATCTCCTCCCTGAATCATGAAATCTTTAATGACTCTGTGGAAGAGCGTACCGCTATAAGTCCCGTCATTTACCAGCTTTAAAAAGTTCTCTTTATGGATAGGAGTCTCATCAAATAGGCGGATGGTAATGTCTCCCATGGAGGAAGAAATTTTTACCAG
>JBCBKZ010000797.1:0-2805 GCA_038520955.1 Bacteroidota bacterium
CCCAAATATAGAGTACTCTGTAAAAGAGCTATTGGACTTCAGGCCCTTACTTCCTCTAATAATTTTATCCGGGGTCTCTATTTCCACGGGTTTATATGTGTAGATAGAATCTATTCTGGCATCCCAGAATAGCTGTTCTGTTCTAAGTGTCTCATCTTCAAGATTGCTAAGAACCACATCTCCTGTCAATTCTGCCAATCTTTTTTTCCGTCTAAACTTTCCTCCGAGGGCTTCCGCTCTACTAGCCAGGTTCCCATTCTCATCATAAAACTCCAGCTCCACCCACTCATAAAAATAGTGAATAGGCTCAGGACCCTCTCCCAGGTCTTCCTCTTTTTCAATCACATGTCTGGACTTCAGCTTAGCCGTAAGCCTGGCTGAATCAGAAAATACATAGCTAACCCCAAAAGATTCTATGCTGCTTCCGTCCTCTTCCTGAGGGACCGGTGCTTCTTCTTCCACTGTCTCCGGAGAAGAGCAAGCCATCATGGCCCCCAATAGTAAAATACAAATTCCTCTCATGGTTTATCCGCTATACAAAAATAAATGTATATTTTATATTTTAAGCATGTCCAGAGTATTATATTTACTCTTTACTAGAAAAGTGAAGGTTTCTGTCCTTTTGGTTTTATGAAACCTAAGTAGCCTATTTTTTATTTTTTCCTTCTCATTAGCGTAGAAAGCGGTCAGGTCATGTCGGAGAATCTCAAGAACCCTAAATATTATTTCAATCGAGAATTAAGCTGGATAAAATTCAATGAGCGTGTGCTTGAGGAAGCTGAAGATAGCAGGCATCCTCTTTTGGAAAGACTCAAGTTCATCAGCATCTTTAGCTCAAATCTGGATGAATTTTATATGATACGTGTATCCGGCCTTAATGAGCAGGTATACGCTAATATCAGAGACATCCCAGCTGACGGTCTCCCTCCGAGGGCAGTCCTGAACCGGATTTCTGCAGAAGTTCACCAGCTAGTTGCCAAACAAGCCCGTTTACTGGATGAGGATATCCTCCCCAAGCTCAAGAGAAAGGGAATCCGCATTAGAGACACCAACAGTCTTCGTAAGCCTCAAAGTCAGTATTTAGCAGATTACTTCCGGGAAAAGATATTTCCGGTACTGACGCCCATGGCCATAGACTCTTCTCATCCCTTCCCTATACTGAAAAACCTGAGCCTAAACCTCATGGTCCAGTTAAGGGAATCTTATAAAAATGAACTTAAGACGGCTGTAGTACCTATCCCGGGCCAGTTGCCCCGCTTCATTCCGCTCCCTTCTGATAATGGCAAGACTGATTTTGTCATTCTGGAAGATGTGATGAAAAAGTATGTGGATCAACTGTTCCCTAAGCTGAAGATTCTGGACATCTCTGAATTCAGGATTACCAGAAATGCAGATCTACAACTGGCAGAAGCGGAAGCAGATGATCTCCTAAAGTTTATAGAAAGGGAAATACGGAAAAGACGTTTGGCTACAGTGATCAGACTGGAAGTAAGTAGAGAGATGCCAGAATCTGCCAGACAGTTTCTGATGGAGAATATGGACTTGACAGAAAGCTCCATTTATGAATCCCCCACTTACCTGGACCTTTCTGCCTTTATGTCTCTCATGAAGGTAGAAGCACCTGAAATTAAAGACCAACCCTTCTTACCTGCTTTTGAGAAAAGGCTCATTAAGCAGCCTAATATCTTTAAGGCCATAAGAGAAGGGGATATTCTCCTGCACCACCCTTATGACAGCTTTAATCACGTCATAGATTTTGTCTCCCTGGCAGCGGAAGACCCTAAGGTCCTGGCCATCAAGCAAACCCTCTACCGAACCAGTGGAAATTCTCCTATAGTTTCCGCCCTAAAAAAGGCCGTGGAAAATGGTAAGAGTGTAACTGCCCTGATAGAGCTAAAAGCACGCTTTGATGAGGAGAATAACATTAGCTGGGCTAAAGACCTGGAAGAAACAGGCGTAAATGTGATCTATGGACTGATGGGACTAAAAACCCACTGTAAGATCAGTATGGTGGTACGGCAAGAAGGAGATTCTTTCAGGAGATACCTCCACTTAAGTACCGGAAACTATAATGCTACTACAGCTAAGATATATACTGACCTTTCCCTATTTACTGCAGATAAGGAAATGGGGGAAGATGCCTCAGGTCTCTTCAACTTATTAACAGGTTTCTCCCAGCAGGAAGACTGGAATAAATTCCTTGTAGCCCCGGCTACCTTGAGAAAGGGCATCACCAAACTCATTAAGGAGTGTGTCAAGAACCATAAAAAGGATACCCCTGCAAGAATTATCATGGTGATGAACTCCCTGGTAGACCCTGATATAATTCAGGAGTTATACAAAGCCTCCATGAAAGGGATCAAAATAGAGCTGATCATAAGAGGTATATGCTGTCTGAAGCCTGGTATTCCTGAAGTCAGTGAGAATATTACCGTAAAGAGCATAGTAGGCAGGTTCCTGGAACACTGTAGAATTTTCTACTTCAAGCATAGCGGAAAGTCTACCATCTATATGGGAAGCGCCGACCTCATGCAGAGAAACCTCAATAGAAGGGTAGAACTGGTCTTCCCGGTAGAGGATCCTAAAATCAAGCATAGGGTAAGACACATCATTCAGGCTCTACTGGATGACACTGAAAAGTCCCGCTATCTGGATGCGGAAGGAAAGTATGGCCCAAGAGAGTTAGCCTCTAATGAGAAAAAGATAAACGTACAGGAACACCTTCTCAAAGAGTCTAAAGAGAAAAATAAAGGCCTGGATACCATTACGGGGATAGGATAGTTCTCCTGCTAATGAATTAGCAGG
>JBCBKZ010000798.1:0-2802 GCA_038520955.1 Bacteroidota bacterium
ATTAGGCTAAATTGATTACCACACCCTTATTATTCTTGGGGATAATTGAGTAGTTCTTACTGTGTAAGAATAGTACAGTTAATGGAGAATAGTCTGGAAAGAGAAATAAGAGTAGAAATATGCTTTTCCGAGAAAAAGCATATTCTCATTTTTATATATAGTGTCTGTAATAGGTCCCAATATGTCGGTAATATTCCTTTTGGAAGCCTCATCTTATTTTGAGGGGCTCTAGAATTTCATAAGTGAGACCTACATAATTCTGGAAACAAGGGTAATAAGGCTTAGTATTATCTGGATTAGCCCTATCCAAATAGTCCTAAGGATTGAACGAAAAAAATACGTTTTTCACCCAACAATTTTGTCCGAAAGGCCCAACCCATTACAATAAGCTTACATCTGTCAAAATTTCCAGCATGGCCGTCCCTTCATGAGAAAGTACCTTTTTCATCGCTTCATCCAGGTCTTCTTTCTTTTCCACCCTGATTCCGAGTGCTCCACAACTGTTGGCATACTCTGAAAAATTAGGGTTGTGTAAACTGGTAGCCCAGACATCAAAGGAACCTGATCTTTGCTCCTTAGAAATTTTTCCTAACTCAGAGTTGTTTAGGAGAATTAACTTGAGGTTCATTCCATATTTTACAGAAGTAGTAAGTTCAGTCATATACTGACCAAAGCCTCCATCACCTGCTACGGCGATGACCGGTCTGCTTTTCTTGACGGCAGCCCATGCTCCCATGGCAGCGGGAAATGCAAATCCAATAGACCCCAGGTATCCCGACATGAGAAAACTATGAGACTTACACTCAAAATATCTCCCAAAGGAGTAGGCATTATTCCCTACGTCCACACACATAACGGCATTCTCAGGAGCTAGTCTGGTGAGGCTATCAAAGACTGCCACTGAACTCACTCCATTCCCATGGTCTTCTAATAGTCGTTTTACTTTCTCCTCCCGCCATATGGCCCATCTCTTAGCTATTTCTTCCCGCTGATCTTCAGCCACAGAAGTAGAGAGTGATTCCATCATAAGGGTAGAAGTAACGGCTATCTCTCCCCAAAGCTGAACGTCAACCTTATGGAATTTACTTAGGGCTAGTGGATCAAAGTCCACTTGTATGATGGGCTTCTTTGCCGTAATACCCGTATGGTTAGAGAAAGAAGCGCCAAAGACGAGTAATAAGTCGGCCTCATTCATAAACCAGGAAGCGATGGGGGTCCCACTTCTTCCCAGTACACCACACCCTAATGGATGGCTATCAGAAATCTGCCCTTTGGCCTTAAAAGTGGTCATTACAGGGCAGTTGAGTTTTTCAGCCAGTTCCACAATTTTTTCCATGGAGAACCTGGCACCATGTCCCACAATAATGATAGGTCGCTTAGCATTCTTTAGTAAGCCCATGGCTTTCCTGAAGCTATCTTCAGGTGGGCTTATGCTCATAGGCGTCAATCTCCCTTCTGGAGTCTGAGCTTCTTCTTCTACAGGGTGCTCCTGGATTTCATCTGGAAAAGTGAGGTGAGAAACGTCTCTTTTCAGAATGGCATGCTTGATGGCCAAGGTCATCAATTCTGCATGCTTGCTATCTCTTTGAACTCTATGATTAAATTCTGCTACTGTCTGAAATGCTCTCACAAGGTCTACTTCCTGAAAATTGCCCGTCCCTACTACCTGCGTAGCTACCTGTCCGGTAAGCGCCAGCAAGGGGGCTCTGTCCACCTTGGCGTCCCACATACCAGTGTACATATTGGTGGCTCCAGGGCCCGCTATGGAAAAACAAGCAGCAGGTCTTCCTGTTAACTTACCGTAGGCAGAAGCCGCAAATGCCCCTGCTCCCTCATGCCTGATCCCTATGAACGATAGCTTCCCAGCTTCTGCTTGCCTTCTAAGGGCATCTGCAAAGCCTAAATTTGAGTGTCCCACCATCCCGAACACAGTATCTACGCCCCAGTTCACCATGGTCTCCACCATGACATCTGAGATAGAAGTAGCATGAGGGGCTTCCTCTGGGACCCCTACATAAATGCCATCCAGTCTTTCTTCTATCAGGTAGGTCTCTACCCCATCATCATAGCCAGGGGCCTTACCCGTACATGGATGATAATCCCAGCCATGCCATGGACATCTCAGTAATCCATTTTCTATGCTCCCCTCTCCTAATGGCCCGCCTTGGTGGGGACATCTATTGTCTAGTGCACAAAACTTTCCTTCAAAATGAGCCAGGCAAACCTGACGATGACCGGCGCTTACGCTCATAACGCGACCTTCCGCAAGTTCTTCTTTATCTTCCAGTACTTTATACCAGACTGTTTTCATGGTGGGGGTAGCCATAGAGTAGTATTAAATAGGTGTTTCTTCTAAATGAATAGCTAAATATACCAAGTCTACGCAATTAGAAAATGAGAACAAGTCTAAACAAAAAGAGATTGAGAATATGTCTGCCAGCAGAGTTTTGGGGAAGAATCGTCAATTTTTTACTCTATCAACCCCTTACTTCCCGGAACTATATTCTCAAGTTCTTTCAGCAGACTTTCTTTATTCTCCATAGACAAATTTAAGAGATAGTAAGGGTGATCTCCCTTCATAACAGCTTTTCGCCATTTCCATTGATCCGCAGTGATCCTTTGTCCATTATCATACCACCAGGAGGTATAAAGCACTTCATCCTTTCTTACTAGCTTTCCCACCATAATAGAGTAACCTGCCTCATTAGTGATCATTTCCACATGATCAAAGGTAAATCCTGACCCTGACCAGCAAGTCTGAGGATTATGGTCTGACCTCCAGGGAGAACAAGGGGCTTTCAA
>JBCBKZ010000799.1:0-2795 GCA_038520955.1 Bacteroidota bacterium
AGTACGAGTTTATGTGGTAGAAATCTTATGAGGGTAATTCTCCTTCATGTATGAATCTAAATCCATTATATACCTATAAGCCTTCTAACCTGAGAAAGGAGCAACTTAGGTAAGCTCCGGAGAAAGAGTTGATACTCTAATGGATTTAGATTCATACATGAAGGAGAATTACCCTCATAAGATTTCTACCACATAAACTCGTACTTTTGAAATAATAATCTGTCCGTAGGATTAGATTCAAGTATGATTGGTTATACCATATTTCTGTCAGAATAATGTTGCGACATTAACATCCTAGCCTCTATTGATTCTTATTTGGGATAAATGGATGATCAGGACATTTTCTATTTCGTGGGTAATATTTACTATTAGTAAACAAACACCCCTGAGGAGAGGGAGAGGCATTGTGGGAAAGTCTGGTTTATTGTGCACTCTCTAGGGATCAGTCTCTGGTTTTGAAAATGATGAATGTATGATTCTTACTTTTATCACCCCGGTGGGAAATGGGTATGGAAAGTGGGTCAGCCGGGGTCTAATCCATTACATTCTCCTGTACCAAGATACAGGTCGCTTAATTTCCTAGGGTGCCTGCCTGCTATAACAGACGTACACTATTCTCAAGAGATCCCGGCCGACCCTGCCATGCAATCCCCTACAAGCTCGCCGGGATGATATTGCAGTAAAAGCTGGTTTAATGGGGTCAGCAGAAGCAGAAGGTACTTACTTTCGGATTAGGTCCACTATTTGAATGTTGGGTAAAAGGGATTGGAGAATAATCACAAGGGTAACGGGGCTGCTGAGGAAGGCTTATCGCCACCTCAATCCTCCTTTCCTAGACTAATAAAGCAACTCGCCTCACGGATGGGCCGCTACCCATACCTCTCCATCTTCAAATATTTCTTTCTTCCAGATGGGGACGGTTTCCTTGAGCGTATCTATGCAGTATTGACAAGCTTCGAAGGCCGCTTTGCGGTGGGGAGTGGCTACCGCTATGATGACGGCTATCTCCTGAATCTGTAATACACCTGTGCGATGATGGATGGCGATCTTTTCACAGTTCCACATCTCTTCAGCCTGCTCAGCTATTTTGCGCATTTCAGAGACTGCCATGGGACCGTAAGCCTCAAACTCCAGTCGTACCACATCTTTACCTTTGGTGTTATTCCTGACCGTCCCTACGAATACCACTGAGCCACCACAACTATCCGAGGCGATCAGATCTGTGCACTCCTGCACACTTAAGGCTTCTTCTTTTAGCTGTATATCAATCATCACTCAATTCTTTTTCTAAAAAATCATGCATTTCTTCCCAACTCAAGCTCGCACAAGTAAGCCTTCCAGGAAAGTCTCTGGCAGCGGCAAAAGCCAGAAAGTCTTCCGATAGGCTCTCATCCAGTTCTTTCTCAGGGTCCAGCATGTCCAGGTATATCTTACTTAGCTCCAGGCCTTCTTCTATGCTCTTTCCTTCCAGGTAGGTTCCCAGGACAGAAGTAGCCGCCTTAGAAATAGAACATCCATAGCCATGAAATCCCAGATCTATGATCTTTCCATCCTTCACATTCAGATATAGCTCAAACTTATCCCCACAAACCGGATTATTGGCTTTCAGGATATACTGACTTTCTGCCCTCTTCCCGAATTTATAGGGAGTCTTGCTGTGTGTAAGTATGACGGTCTTATACAGCTTCCTGATTCTGTCGTTCATGCAAAAAATAACTGTGTTTGCCTGACAGCTTCTACCAGCTTATCTACCTCTTCCATGCTGTTATAAATGGAGAAGGAAGCTCTCGTAGTTCCGGGCAATTCCCACATCTCCATGAGAGGTTGGGTACAGTGGTGCCCTGCTCTGATGGCGATGTTCATCTCTCCCAGCATGGTAGCTACATCATGTGGATGTATGTCTTCCATGACAAAGGAAACGATTCCACTCTTTTTAGGCGCTGTTCCTATGATTCTCACACCTGGAATTTCAAGAAGCTTTTCTGTGCAGTAAGCAGTCAGTTGTTGTATATGTAGTTGAATGTCCTTTTTAGGCAAAGTTGCCAGATAGTCCAGGGCATGCCCCAAGCCTACGATTCCGGCTATATTGGTAGTGCCCGCCTCAAAACGCTGTGGCACATCAGCAAAGGTGGTTTCCTCAAAACTCACCTCCCGTATCATATCTCCACCCACCTGATAAGGTCCCATCTCTTCAAGCAGGTCTTTCTTCCCGTATAGTATGCCTGTACCTGTAGGCCCAAAGATCTTATGCCCTGAGAACACAAGAAAGTCTACGTCCAGGGTCTCCACATTCAGATCGTAATAGGCCATACTTTGGGCAGCATCCAGAAGAACAGTTACTCCCTTAGACTTGGCTAGCTGGATGATTTCCTCAATAGGATTGATGGTTCCCAGAGAATTAGAGATATGCACCAAGGCCAGAAAGCGGGTCTGCTCTGTCAGCATTTCCTCTACCGTATCTATAGTCAATTCTCCAGCATCAGAAATGGGCAATACCTTTAAGCTGGCTCCCTTCTCTTTGCACACCCTTTGCCAGGGGATGAGGTTAGCATGATGTTCCATGCTACTGATGAGCACTTCCTCCCCCGCTTGTAACCTGGGCCTGAGAAAGGACTGAGCTACTAGATTAATTCCCTCTGTAGTACCACTGGTGTACACAATCTGAAAAGGGTCAGAAGTATGCAGTGCCTTAGCCACTTTCTTTCTGACAGCTTCATAGGCCTGGGTAGCTTTGACTGCCAATGGGTAGATTCCTCTGTGGATATTGGCGTTTTTATGTAGAGGAGAACGCCAAT
>JBCBKZ010000079.1:0-12550 GCA_038520955.1 Bacteroidota bacterium
TAATAGCTCAATATTTGTAGATCTCCTGGATTTTTCACGGCTAAAACAACAGGTTTTTTACTGGGATTCCAATGGAAGAATTCCATCTGCTTCACTTCTCCTAATAATTTCACGCCACTATTGACAGCAGGAACTACTTGAAAACTCCCCCTACCGTCTCCCTTAAGCAGACATCCGATACTTCCATCATTTCGGGGCGTTTCTACTTCAGAGCCATATAAATTTCCAGCTACTAATGCATCCAAAGATTCATCTCCATCAAAATCAGCTACCAGTATCGCATTAACAGAGGATAGTTGCGCAGGGATAGGTAGGGGATGGGCGGTAAATATACCTGTCCCATCATTCTCGAAATAGGTGCTGGCAAAAGTATTAGCCTCTTTTTTCAAGGCGCCTGTCAACTCCTGGCTCCCAAACACATCTATCAGGCTAGCCTTCCCAAAAGCGTCATAAGAGGGGAATTTGGTTTTGATAAAAGGCATCTGGTTAGAGGAGCATTCTCTTCCCCTCAGCGGAAATTGGGTTCCTTTTTGATGGTAGCTAAGGACAATGTCCATTGACCCATTATCATCAAAATCATCCGCAAAAACGGCAAAAGGTTCCTCTATAGAGGCTTTGTACTTATAATTCAACCCCAGGTTCCCAGCTATAAAATCTATATCTCCGTCATTGTCAAAATCTCCTTGTGCGAGGCTAAACCACCAACCGGAATAATCTGCCAGCAGGCTTGAAGCGGTTTGATCCACCAATGACTTCCCATCATTGAGAAGAAGCCTGGGGGTCATCCATTCTCCTACTATGAGTAAATCCGGATAGGAATCCTGATTGACATCTGCCCAGCTTACATCTGTCACCATACCAAATTCTTCAAGATAAGGCGCCCAGTCTTTCGTTCCATCTACAAAAGAAATGCTACCATCCGAGCTTTCATTTATCAGCATATAGCTGTTAGTGGAAAGCGGGTACTTACCCGGGACTTGTCTCCCCCCGACAAATAGATCCAGGTCCCCATCCTGGTCTATGTCTTCAGCTGAAAGCATCCCCACACTTTCAATGATAGACAAGGCACTGGAATTCTTCCTAAAGATTCCCTGGCCAGTATTCTCATATAAACGGAGTGCGTAGGATGAATATCCTGCAGGGCGTTCATTCCCCCCACTTCCTACAATCAGGTCTTTATCTCCATCTCCATCAGCATCAAGAAATATAGCTACTGCGTCTTCAAAGTCTTTTTCTCTGTTCCAAAAGTCCGCTTGTGAAGGAAGCATAGTCCCTGCTTCTTCCTGGAGATATAAGGTGGCTGTATTCCCCAAAGAACCTCCTATGAACACATCTTCCAATCCATCCTGGTTCACATCTGCAATGGCAATAGCAGGCCCCATTTGGGACATTTTGTGAGGAAGTAAACTTTCCCTGGCATAATCGTCAAATGTATTTTCCTTATGTATGTGCCTCCAATCAGTCTTAATAGTTATGTCCTCAAATAGAGTTGTCAATGACTGGGAATGAGTCTTATTCTCTGTCCCACTTTTAGTATAGCTGACTTCCAGGGTTTGGTTGGGTTGAATACTTTGTTCTCTCGAGAGCGTCCCATCCGGCCAGACTATTTCTACTTCTTCAATCTCCTCCGCTGAAGCCAATCCTATGTGAATATGGGGTTCAATGGCAGACATATACCCTCTTGTGGTGTAGACTTCACTGGTGTAAACTTGTCCCCCCTTTTGCCGCAGACTTACTCGCGCTCCTATCCCAAAAGGATTTTTGTCTGGTCCTGTTAATCTCACCTTCAGGTAATTCCCTTGACCGTTTTCCTGGCTGTTATTTCGTATCAGCATGGCTGGCTGGTCCACATTGTTAATGACCAGATCAAGGTCTCCATCACCATCCAGGTCTCCATAGGCCGCTCCATTAGAAGCCGTAAATAGGCTGTCCATTCCCAGTTGAGAAGTGATATTATCGAAAGAAAGATCCCCCTTATTAAGGAAGAAATAATTAGGCTTTCTGTGGTAAGGGAAGAGGTTTAACATCTGCTCTATATACTTGGCTCTTTCCTGAGGAGAACTTGCCTGAGCTACCAGAGGCCGAATTTTAGCGATTTCCTTGACGGCATCATTATTACGGATATTACGCTTGATACCATTGGAGATGAATAGGTCTTTTTCACCATCATTATTAAAGTCAAATAGCAAAGGTGCCCAACTCCAGCCTGTACTGGAAATCCCTGCTAACTGCCCTATGTCCGAGAAATAAGGTAGCCCATCAACTCCTGCATTTCCCTGATTTAAGAGCAGGGTGTTGTACATGTACTGATGATGTAGCCCCAAATCAACTATATTCTCAAACTGGGCAGGATTCATGGCACTCATGCTGGTCTTTATACCATAATTGTCTTCAGCGACCATATCCAGGTTGATGATATCCATCCACCCATCATTATTAATGTCGCCTACATCATTTCCCATGGAATAGAATGAGGTGTGGGGAGTAAGTTCCCGAATTTGTTCTTTGAAGGTTCCGTCTCGCTGATTGAGGTAGAGATGATCACTTCCAGAGTAGTCCGTACTTACGTAAACATCTGGCCATGTATCCTTATTAAAATCACCCACGCCTACCCCTAAGCCAAAACCCAGTCGGTTATTCACTAGTCCTGCCTCCACCGTTACCTCTACAAACTTCCCATCCTGGTTCTGAAATAGCCTATCTCCCACATTCGAAGTAGATTCTACTTTTCTTCTTGCAATAGAATCTTGGGCATAGGTATCTATGTCATGATTGATGAGAAACATATCCAAGTCTCCATCTTTATCATAATCAAAGAAGGAAGCCTGGGTAGAATAGGCAGAGAGATCCAGGCCATAATTACCAGCTGATTCTATAAAGACTGGAATGCCTTGCTCATTAGGCCCTTGATTAATAAAGAGTTCATTTCTCCTGGCGTCAGGATTGGTATACCTTCCAGACTTACAGACATAGATATCCATGAGTCCATCAGCGTTGATATCAACTGTGGATACTCCGGTAGAGAAACCTCTTTTCCCACTTAGTCCCGCCACTTTCCCGACTTCTTTGAACTGCAATCCTCCTTCATTGAGGTATAATTGATTCTCCTTCAGGTTAGAAACAAAATAGATGTCTGAAGCTCCATCCTGGTTGAAGTCTGCTATGGCCAAACCTGCACCATTATAATAGTATTCATACGACAGTACATTCTGGCTGGGAGATTCGGGTAGTCGATTCTCAAAAAAAATCCCTGTCCTCTCTGGAGATAAGACCTCCATCAAAGGTGAGGCTACTCCATCTGAAGAAGAAGATTGGCAGCCTATCAACACCAATAATCCAATACTTATGAGGAACGGAAAAGGAGAATTCTTCATGAATAAGAAGTCTTGATTTGGACATATGCGACCTAAGTTGCAAGGTCTCGGATTACCCTTTCGATCGCAAACTCTGGTTTTTATCAGATCTGGAAAAGTGGAATGAAAAAGTTTTCACAAAAATTAATGAATCACCTTCTTTACTCCTTTTCCTCCTTGAAAATATGTCCAATATCCAGAATAATTCAAAAATATTTTATATACTTGGTAATGGAATCGTTTACATTTTCAATGATTATTGAGCCTATTTTTCAATAATCCCTCCTGGTAAAACAAACCTGATTCCTGAAAAAGGATACTACAATGTTCACTTAAAACTACTTGTAATGGTGCTACTACTTACTATTCAACAAATTGGGCGAAAGTTGAGCCTCTGGCTGTGCTTTGCCTGTTTTATTTTCATGAGCGCTACCTTTACATTCGCACAACAAAGTACGACTGTAAGTGGAACGGTCAAATCTGATGAGGGGGAGCCTCTGGTAGGTGCTTCCATCGTGGTGCAAGGAGAAAGAGCTGGTGCTCTCTCAGACACTGACGGATCATTCTCAGTAGGGGTTTCTGATCCTTCTTCTGCTGTCTTAGTCGTTACCTACTTTGGTTTCCAGACCAAAGAAGTGTCCCTTAATGGCAAAACCTCTATAGACATAAGCCTAACCTCAGGGACTGTACTAGATGAGGTAGTATTAATAGGATATGCTGCCAGAAAAAAGACTGAAGTAACAGGAGCTGTCGCCTCTATAGAATCAGATCGGTTTAACGTAGGGGTGTTCGCTTCACCTGAGCAACTTCTTCAAGCCAAAGTACCTGGCGTCAGAATCACCTCTTCAAGTGGAGAGCCGGGTTCGGCTGTAAATGTTACCATTCGTGGGGCAGGATCTCTAAGAAGTGGAAACAGCCCCTTATATGTGGTAGATGGAGTTGCACTTAGTAACGGTGCTGTTACTCCTGGAAGTGCCAATATTGTAGGCAGTAATGCTGGGAACGTTGCCGCATCCAAAAACCCTCTAAACTTTCTAAATCCTGAAGACATAGAGTCTATAGATGTTCTTAAAGATGCATCTGCTACAGCCATCTATGGTTCAAGGGGGTCAAATGGGGTAATCCTAATTACCACCAAGAAAGGTGCTGCAGGTCGTGGAAGCCTTTCCTACAACGGCTATGTAGGTACTTCTTCTCTGACCAACAAAATTGACATGGTAGGGATGGACTCCGGAACTGATTGGCAGGAAGAGGTGACAAGAACAGGCCTGGTACACAACCACAACCTTTCATACGGAGGCGGAACAGACAGAGCTTTCTTCCGCGCCTCTCTTGGACACCTAAACCAGGAAGGGATCATTGACAAGAGTGCCATCAAGCGATTTACAGGTCGATTAAATGCCTCTGTTTTTGGTATTAATGATCGCTTGAGAATCGACTTGAACCTCATAGGTAGCCATGTCGTTGATAATGGGATTCCTCGCTCTGATGTTTCTGATACTGACGGAGAATTGATTACCAATACTTTGGCGGGTGATCCCAGCAGACCTGTATTTGGTCCAAATGGAGATTTCTCCTCTGGGCCTACTAACCCAGTTGGGTACCTGGCCGCCTGGAATGACATAACCAAAACGGATAGAATTCTGGCTAACACTTCTCTTTCTTTCGAATTCTTCCAGGGATTCAAGTATCAGTTCAACCTCGGTCTGGATAGATCAAGTGCCGTTAGAGAACAGGAACTTGGCCCCAATAACCTGGAAGGAATTAACATCAACAATGGTTCTTATGGTTTCTCAAGCATAGACGCTTTAAACGTTCTGGCTGAAAACTTCCTTACCTATGACCTGGCAGTAGGAAAAAACCAATTGAATATTCTTCTTGGTCATGCTTACCAGGAATTTGATGTAAACGGATTTAACATTGCCACAAGTGGTTATCTGGTACCAAGTATCAGTGGATTGGATGATCCAGGAAATGCTACCTCACTGATAGGCGTTACTGGAAACGCAACTAATCCAGACGGAATCAGAGAAGTCAATAAGCTTGAGTCCGGTTTTGCCCGTGTAAACTACTCTTTTGATAATACTTATCTGGTTACTGCCTCTATCCGTGCAGATGGGTCTTCCAAATTTGGTGAGAATAACCGCTGGGGATACTTCCCTGCGATAGCGGCAGCATGGAGAATCAGTGAATCTCTATCTTCCGGTACCTTTGACGACCTGAAACTCCGTGTAGGTTGGGGGCAAACAGGTAACCAGGAAATCCCCAATAAAGCCACTCAAGAGACCTTCCAGGTAACTCAGAATGGTATTTCCAGAGTAAGAGAGGAAAATCAAGATCTCAAATGGGAAGTAAGTAATCAGTTCAACGTAGGCTTAGACTTTACGCTAAGTGGTGGAAAGCTATACGGAAATATTGATTACTTCAACAAGGTCAATACTGATCCACTATTACTGGTTGATTCTGAGCCACCAGCAGTTTCTCAAAAATGGATTAATCTTCCTGGAGAAATCCGCAATCAGGGGATTGAAATTTACCTGGGCTCTCAATTATTCAGCAAGCCTAATTTCACCTGGAATATTGACTTGAATGCTACCTTTACTTCTAATGAAGTTGTATTCCCGGACGGAAGAGAAATCTTTACAGGGGTTCTGAGTGGAAGAAGTATCAACGGGACATTGACACAGATTATTAGAGACGGAGAAGAACTAGGATCCTTCTATCTGCCAACAGATAATGGAGATGGAACCTCCAGCACAGAAAGAGAAATACAAGGATCAGGTATTCCTGATGTAGTATATGGGTTGAGCTCCTATATGACCTTCAATAAATTTGATTTCTCTTTCAACCTCTCAGGGGTAGCGGGTAATCAGATTTACAATGCAACAGATAACTTCCTGAACAACTTCGGTGGGAATGTCTCTCAAAGAATTGCAGATGCGAGCAGCATTCCTCCAGGGGCTTCTTCTTTCTTCCTGGAAGACGGCGCATTCCTACGCTTGAATAACATGTCCATTGGATATACCATTCCTACCGGTACTGTTGACTGGCTTAAGAGAGCAAGAATCTATGTTACTGGTCAAAACCTGTTTGTATTAACTGAATATACTGGTTACGACCCTGAAGTAAACACCCCAGTGGGTGTAGGAGGAAATCTATCATATGGTATTGACTTCGCGGCTTACCCAAGAGCCAGAACCCTCCTTTTCGGAGTTAACCTTGACTTAAACTAATTTGAAACATAGGACTATGAAAAATATTATCAGACTCACCCCTATATTTCTCCTGTTCTTCATCTTAGGATGTGCGGATTTGGAGGAAGAAATTTTCGATGAGGTTACTGTTACCGACATCGAAGCCCTTTTGGAAAATCCTTCACCAGAGTTTCTGGATAATCTGGTGGCCTCAGTATATGCTGAGTTGATCCCTAACTTTACGGAGCGTAACTATTTCAATGCTCAGGAAAGCACTTCGGATATTTCTATGACGCCTACCCGTCTTTGGGTAGATCCGTCAAGAAGTGACTGGTTCGATGGCGGACGTTACGTTCGTCTACATACGCATGCATGGGATCCCTCTGATGTAACTGTGATTACAGTATGGGACCTTTTGCAAGGTGGAATTGCTGCTGGACTGGAAGTACTAGGACCATTTAGCACCCCTTCTGCCTTAGCCAACCCTACTATCACACCAAGACGAGCTGAGGTACAAGGCTTACTCGCCTTTTACATGTGGGCGATTTATGACCTGTACGCACAGGTTCCCTATGTAGACCAGAACACAGGACAAAATGTGGTTCTATCTGAAGAAAGAGCCATTAATGAAATGGTAAGACTTCTTGAAGATGCCATTCCTAACCTTCCCACTAAGGCAGAATCTAGGTCAGGTATTGTCTTCTCTCAGGGAGCTGCGCAGGCTTTGTTGGCCAGAATTTACCTTAATAAGGCAGTCTATCTAGACAGATATGCAGGAAGCTTCGCTTTCAATAATGCAGATATGAATGAGGTGATTTCTGTAACTACAGACCTGATCAATAATGGCGGATATAGCCTGGCGGAAGATTACTTCAGACTCTTTGATGGAGACAGTGATAATAACAGTGCCACTGACGAGCTGATCTTCGTAGTGGACTGTGAAGCTGGCCTAACGTGTAACCGTGCATTTACCGCTATGGTAATGAGCCAGGGGCAGTTTGCTGCAGACGGAGGAAGCTTCAGAGGATGGAATGGATTCTGTACGCTGCCTGAGTTTGTAGACTCATGGGATACTGAGGACCCAAGATTCTTTGAAGAGAATTACCCTAATGAAGCGGGTGTCATTGATCCCGCTACCTATCAGCTAAACAGAGGAATTCAGGTGGGTGTTCAGTATGGACCGGTTCCTGTGGATGCAAGTGGAAACCCTACAGAAGGGGGAACCTTCAAGCGTGATGCAAACGGAATGTTGGTCATAGAGGAGCTCAAAAATTTCCTAAGAGATGACCAGGTGGTGGATTACGCCAAGGATGTTGAGTTGACTTCTAACCAGTGGGCAGGTGCCAGAGTATTCAAGTACGAATATGATACTCCCGGTCCTGGAAGATGGGATACTGACATTAACCCTGTCATCTTCCGTCTGGCTGATGCTTACCTCATGCGTGCAGAAGCTCACCTTAGAAATGGCAACGCTGATCAGGCATTAGCTGATGTTAATGCGTTAAGGACAGCTCGTGGAGCAGCCCTTCTCTCAAGCATTGATTTGGATGGAATGTTGGCTGAAAGAGGGTTTGAGTTTTACTGGGAGGCACAGCGTAGAACGGATTTGGTCCGCTTTGGGAGATTTAATGATGCCTGGACGTCCAAGCCCGCCAGTGATGCTAATAAGCGTGTGTTCCCAATCCCAACGAACGCACTTGCTGCCAGTTCACAACTGGTTCAAAACCAAGGCTATTAGACTAGCTAGAATAGTTGTAGTTAACTATATTTTCTACCCAAGGCCGGAAATGGAATTCCATTTTCGGCCCTTTTATGTTCCAGATTTAGATCCCGTATACCCTGCGGGCATTCTCAGCTAAAAATAACGCCTTAGCCTCATCATCCAGACCTAACTCATCCAGTCCACGCAGGGCTCTCTCTGGCGTAATCATAGGATAGTTCGTACCAAACATAACCTTCTTCCGGCCATTCGATTTCATATACGTAACCAGCTGCGTAGGATAACGCTTCACCGTATACGCAGAGGTATCGATATACACATTCTCATGCTTTGTGGCTACTGCAATGGCTTCATCAGTCCATGGGTATCCGATGTGCCCGGCCGCTATGGTAAGTTCAGGAAAATCGAGTGCTACACGATCCAAATAGATGGGCCTCCCCACTTCAGAAGACATAAGCGGACCTGTATGCCCAATCTGGGTACAAAAGGGGACGCCTAATTCGCAACAGGCAACATAAACAGGGTAAAACAATCGGTCAGTTGGGGGGAGTTCCCACAGCCAGGGCAACACCCGAATCCCCTTAAACCCCAGCTCATTGACGCAGCGTTTAACCTCAGCCACCGCCTCTATTGGCCTACTAATGTCTACAGAGCCAATCCCAAGCAGCCGATCCGGGAACTGGGCTACAAAGCCGGCCACCTCATCATTTGAGATCATCACCTCTCGTGGCGCCACCCAAGCAGAGATCAGTGTTTTACTGACATTGGCCTGGTTCATGGCAGCAACTGTCATCGCTACAGGGATCTCATCCTGAGGAACCTCTTCCCGATTCCAGCGCCGTAGGGAATCAAAAATCGGGTTTTGTACATGTCTGAGGGTGGGATGCTGCGCCCATGCATCAATGATCATCATTTCAATTGTTAGGAATCTTATTTCTCATTAAAGATAATTGCCTGCCAGGGTTGAAGGGAAATCTGCCTCCCATTCTTAGTCAGTGAAGCATAGTTATTGATCACAGGACTTAATTGAGACTGGGGCAAGTCCAATGTTTGATTGGAACCGGAGAAATTGAGAACTACGTAAAAGAGCTCATTTTCATCCCATCTCCTATACACATATAAATGCTCATCCTCGGGCAATAGGGATTCATATTCTCCATATACCAGAACAGGATTTTCCTTTCTCAACCGCAATATTTTCTTATAGTAAGAAAGAATGGAGTCAGGATCATGCTGCTGTTGCTCGGCATTGATAGTTTTGAAGTTGGGATTCACTTTCAACCATGGCGTTCCAGTTGTGAATCCACCGTGAGGAGAATCATCCCACTGCATAGACGTACGAGCATTGTCCCGCCCACAGCGCTGAATTTTCTGTAATACTGCCTGCTGCGTACTCGCATCCTTTCCAGTAGTCTGTTCCTGATAGTAATTCTTCGCTTCCACATCATCATACTCCTCTATGCTGTCAAAAGCCACATTGGCCATGCCCAACTCATCTCCCTGATACATACACAGAGTTCCTCTTTGGGAAGCGAGGAGGGTAATCAGCAGCTTTGCAGAGGCTTCCCTATGCTTAGCATCATTCCCAAAGCGCGAAAGCATACGAGGGAAATCATGGTTTCCCAGGCAAACCGCTGCCCAACCCTCTTCTCCTAAACTCTCATACCACAGATCGAAAGCTGCCTTAAATTCCACCAGAGAAAAAGGAATGGGATCATATCTTCCATTAGGGCCTAAGCCCAGAAACAAATGCTCAAAATGATAGAGCATGTCCAGTTCCCTACGATCCTCCCCCACGTATAAGTTGGCCTGATCACTGGGAATGCCGCAACCTTCTGCCAGGGTGAGCATATCATAATCCTGAGAGACTTTCTCATTCATTTCTCTCAGGAATTCATGAACTCTGGGGCCGTTAGCATATACTTCCACAATGGCAGACTGAAAGTCCTCCTGATCTATAGAAGGATAGCCGGGTCTCTTGGAGATTAATGGTACCACATCCAGACGGAATCCATCTATCCCTTTATCTAACCAGAACCGCATGATGTCATACATCTCCTGCCTAAGCTTCTCATTCTCCCAATTCAAATCAGGTTGTTTTTTGGAGAAAAGGTGTAGGTAATATTCCTGCGTTTCCTCTTCCCATTCCCATGCACTTCCACTGAAAAAGGAAAGCCAGTTAGAGGGAGGCGAATCTTTAGGCGTTGATTCCCATATATAGTAGTCCCGGTAGGGATTGTCTTTAGATTTTTTAGCTTCCTGAAACCACATGTGCTCATCTGAGGTATGGTTCGGAACCAGATCCATGATTAGCCGCATCTCCCTTTGATGGATACCCTCAAGCAGACGGTCAAAATCATCCATAGTCCCAAATTCTGCCAGAATCCTCCTAAAATCACTGACATCGTAGCCATTATCATCATTTGGGCTTTGGTAGAAAGGACTTACCCAAAGAATATCCACTCCTAAGTCCTTTAGTTAATCCAGTTTCTGATGAATTCCGGCCAGGTCCCCTACCCCATCTCCGTTGCTGTCAAAAAAGCTTCGGGGATAAACCTGGTACATGACCCCATGCTTCCACCACTTTCGATTGATGCTTTTCATCTTGTCCTACTTAAGCAAATATCACGTGAAGTGAGATGAGGGAGACAAGCAGCCCAAGGCCAATTTTCCCTATTTCCGGAGAATCATAGTGAAATAACTCACGGAATTTGCGGAACCCACCTGTACCGATTGATCCAAGAGCAGAAATCCCAAAAGCAATGAGAATCACCCACATAGCTCTGACAAAATAGTTCATGTCGGGGAAGATCTGGATAATAATCAAATGCAGAGGAATAGTTGAAACAAAGGCTGCGAGGGTTAGTCGATGTTTAGGTGCTACCATAAAAGCGGCCGTACATATCAGCACTACAATGCCACAATTGATGTAATAGCGTAATTCATTCAGAGTATGCGTAAAGGCCGCATCCGGATCCTGAAACTTGAGATACAGAAGGATGAATCCCATGGTAACACCGGTAATCAAGGTAACCAGAATAGTCTGCTTTCCAGCACGGACAATTTGTTGATCATTCGCATCTTTCTTGATGTACTCTTTGTAGATATCTATTGACCAGAGCGTGGCAAGAGAGTTAAAGGTAGAATCTACCGTACTCATCAGGGAGGCAAACAAGGCACAAAGGATAATGCCTTTGACCCCAACGGGGAGATATGTTTTGACCAGGTAAGGGAAAGCCATGTCAGGTTCGGATAAACCATCCGGACCTAATATGCCAAAAAGGGCTATACCTGGAACGACAATCACCACGGCCATCACATACTTCATCACCCCCCCCACCATCAAACCGATCTGCGCTTCACGCAAACTTTTAGCCGCCAGTGATCTCTGCATGATGGTTTGGTTGGCACACCAGTAGTTGATGTTCAGTAGAAACAAGCCAAACATATGTATCCACGGTAAGGTAGGATGGTCTGCGGGTAAATACATGTGCATGAGTTGGGGAGTTTTCCGATACAATTCTCCCCACCCTCCTAAATGGTATATAGAGACAAATAGAACGACAAATCCACCTGTCAACAATATGGCAAACTGGATGACATCCGTCTTTACCACCGCACTTAATCCGCCCAAATAGGTATAGATGGCCGAGAACAGACCCAGGCAAACGATCAATACAGAAATACGCGTGATCCTGTCCTCACTTATGATAGACAGGTAATCTGCGAATACCAGATCTGCTGCATATGCCCCCCAGAATAGAGCGGCTCCTAAGGTGATGGTAGAGAAAATCAAAAGGTTGGCTACCGAATAAAATAGGGCTACCGTTTTACCCAACCTTTTCTTAATGTACTGGGTGATGGTAATAATTTGTTCCTTCAGGAAAAGCGGAACAAAAATGAAGGCTGCCATTAAAATCCCCTGTACGGCATTAATTTCCAGACTTGCCTGAGCCAAGCCAAAGAGATAGGCAGAACCCATCATGCCTAGAAACTGATATCCATTGATGTTTGTGGCAATAGATGAAAGAGCGATAGAAGGCCACCTTAGGTTCCGTGAACTCAGGAAGTATTGTTCTACGGTGACTTCTTTGCCTGTTCGACCAGAAATAGCTGCAATGAAAATGGCCGCGAAATAAATGCCTACAATCAATAAGTCGAGCATAGTAGTAGTAAGTTTTAAGAAAATCTTTCATGAATCGAGAACAAGAAAATGTAAACATTTACATAAAAGATTCATTTTCTTTTTAAATTAATGATTCGAAAACGATTCACAAAGATAA